>JAYWGD010000333.1:0-1927 GCA_043778435.1 Myxococcales bacterium
GGTGCTGGGCTCGATCGCCAGTTTCACGGCCACCATCACTTCTCCGGGGCCCTGCTGCACCGCCCGCACATGAATCACGCGCAACACTTCGGAGAACGAATAGGCGTGCGCCTCTACGGCCTTGACGATCTCGCTATCGGCGGCCTCTCCCAAAAGAAGAGAGTGAATTTTGATAGCCAAAAAGCTGGCAACCACGATGAGAACCAAACCGACTGCCACGCAGCCGATGGCGTCCCAGCGCCCATTTTGGGTGGCCCACGCCTGGCTCAATGCGGCCAGTGCAAAAAGCAATCCGAGCACAGCGGCAGAGTTCTCTCCAAACACGACCACGAGATCAGAATCTTTGGTGTCCTTCAGATAGGTCCACAATGGCTTGTCGCCGCGCCGTCGCTTCATGTCTCGCAAATTGGCGAACACACTGCTGCCCTCAAGCAACAAGCTGATACCTAGAACCGCAAGCCCAAGCATGGGGCGCTCTACCGGCTCAGGGTGTGCAAACTTGTGAATGCCCTCATAGACGGAGAACACACCGCCTCCCAAAAACAACATCAGCGCCACCAAGAAAGACCAAAAGTAGAGCGCTCGTCCGTAGCCAAAAGGATGGTGTGCATCGGCTGGTTTGCGCGCTTGGCGTAGGCCTACAAGCAGCAGCAATTGGTTGGCGGTGTCGGAGAACGAATGCAACGCTTCGGCCAGCATCGCGCCCGATCCGGTCGCTACGGCCGCGATGGTCTTGATAACTGCGATGGCAAGATTGACGAGCAGTGACTGGATAACATGGCCATTGCCATGGCCCGTGTTTGACGCGGCATTCGACATAGGAAATATCGGGCAATCAGAGCAGGGTCACGCGGTTGCGTCCGGCGTGCTTGGACGCATAGAGGCCTTCGTCGGCGCGGCCTAGGAGCTCAAGTTCGGTGTTCGCATTGTATTCGGGAAAGCAGGCGATTCCGGCGCTTACGGTAAGTGGAATGCGCTGTCCTTCCCAAACAAACACATGCCTCTCCACGGCAGACCGAACTCGCTCGCCAAGGATGCTGGCGTTCTTGCCCAATGTGCCACGGCACACAATGCCGAATTCTTCACCACCATAACGCGCGAACACATCTTCGGTGCGCACAAGAGCGCCCGCGGCCTTGGCCACCGAGACGAGCGCTGCGTCGCCCGCGAGGTGGCCGTAGGTGTCGTTCACTTTCTTAAAGAAGTCGATGTCGATCATGATGACCGAGAGCGGAGTGCGATGACGCTTGGCGAAAGCAAATTCGCTTTCCAAACGATCGATGAAGTACTTCTTGTTAAAGGCTTTGGTGAGCGCATCGCGAAGCGCCGCTTCGTACATTTGCTCCTGGAAATTCGCATCCACCGAATCGGCGTACGAGAACTTGAGCACGGTGGTGGTGCCCAGGCGAATCTTGTCGCCATCTTTGAGGCGACGCTTCATGACTTGTGCCGCCTCAATGAACGTGCCGTTCGCGCTGCCCAAGTCCTCGATGTCCACGTTTGCGCCCTCGACCCAAACGCGGATGTGTTTGCGTGAGATGCCGTCGTCGTTGACACGAATGGTGGCTTGCTGCGAGCGCCCAAGAATGGTCTCGCCCTGCGCGAGTTTATGCATCTCTCCGGTACTCGGGCCCTGAATGACCGTGAAGCAAGGCGTGAGCGCGCTCAGGCTCGGGCGCAGGCCTTCGATCTGGGACAAGGTGGTGATGCATGTCGACTCCTCCTCGAGTGGCGGCAAGCTCATACTTCGGTAGGAGGGAGGGTGAGACGTCATGAGTCTTTATCGTCCCGCGCCGGCGCGCACTCGTCAAGTCTGCGGGGATAGAATTCCTGCCTATGCACCTGAGACCTTCGTGGTGGCTTGACAAGCACTGCTCGCGCGTTCAGTGTTTGCCGCATGACCTACGCGCGCCGTACCCAAGCCCAA
>JAYWGD010000334.1:0-5339 GCA_043778435.1 Myxococcales bacterium
CGCTGTTGGCGTGTTCCTCGTGGCCTGCGCAGATGCAGTCGTGGATGAGTTCGCCCCTGGCGTGGTGGTGAAGACCGACGGTGGATTGTCGGCGAAGGCGGACGCAGCAGCGAGCTCGCCCGATGGGACCACAATCGTGCTCTCCGACGGCAAAGTCGTTGTCATACCCAACCCCGACGGGGCTGCTCCACCTGCAGATGTGTTTCGAGGGCCAGAGTGCCCGGGTGAAGCAAATTGTGTAGCCGAGTTGCAGGTGTCTGCGGGCGGCACTTACCACGAGCTTGTCGACCCAAAGGACAAGATCTATGAGGAACACACCTGCATTGTGCGTCGTGGCGACTTGTTTTGTTGGGGTGGCAATTCGGCCGGGCAGGTCGGCGACGGCAAGACGGTCAAACCTACGGTAGCCAAACGCATTTTGCAGAATGTCTATCAAGTCTCGGCGGGAGGCGGACATACCTGCGCCGTACAGTCTGATGGCGGCCTGTGGTGTTGGGGCGGCACCCTCGATGGGCAACGTGGCACAACCACCGGCGACCCGACGATCCCCAAGCAAATCATGAGCGATGTGAAATCAGTCTCTGCCGGCGATCGCCACACCTGCGCCATCAAAAAGAATGATTCAGTGTGGTGCTGGGGCAACAACAGCGCAGGCCAGACCGACCCAAACTCAAATGTCGCCACCGGCCTGAAGCCCGCTCAAATCGCGACGGGCTTTAAGCAAGTCGCGGCCGGGATGTTGCATACTTGCGGCGTAAAACTGGATGGTTCGTTGTGGTGCTGGGGCGGCAATGGCGCGGGCAAACTGGGCTTGGGTTCCAGCACCGCGAGGGAGCCCATGCAGCAAGTCGCAACCAATGTCGCTCTGGTCCGCTGCGGCGCGGAGAGCACCATTTTTGCTGACAATGCAGGGGCTGTATGGGTGATGGGCAGCGACGTGAATGGTCAACTGGGGTTGGCAACGACGTCCGCGCAAGTGGTCCCCACGCAAGTGCCGGGTTTGAGCAACGTCACCGACATCGCTTTGGGCGTGCGTGGCTATCATTCCTGCGCCATCGGAGCGGGCGGCATGAAGTGCTGGGGTTGGAAACCAGCGCTGCCGCTGGGTGAGGCAACGCCTGCGGAGTTGAACGTGGAGACTCCCACGCTGCTTGCCAGCGACGCGTTGACGGTCTCAGCCGCGCGTCAACATGCATGTTACACCAATGCCAAGAGCGAGGTTCTGTGTTGGGGTCCACCCGGCAATGTGCGCCCTGGAATGGACGCACCAAACTCGAACCCGATTGTGATTTCACTTCCGTAGTGCGACAGGCGCTTTGGGCGTGAGCTCAAAGCGCCTCGACCATTCGCTCATCGCGATGCCGGCTGCGATGGCCAACGGAAAGGATTGGTTCACGCCATGCATGGGGATGGCCAGCACTTTGTCTGCACTGTGCAGCAAGTTGGACGAAAGCCCAAAACGCTCGCTGCCAAACAACAGGATCACGCCCGGCGGAAAGGCCTCGAGTGTGTAGATACTTTGCATGGCCGTCTCGCGCTCGAAGGCAAACACGGGGCGGCCTTTTGCGTAATCTGCGAATGCTCGTTCGTCGGCGAGACGCACAATGGTTTCGTATTTGGCCATGCCCATGCTGGCTTTTTCGTAGTGCGGCTCACATCCGACAAGGATGATTTCGCGAGCCAAAAAGCTGTGTGCCACACGAATGATGGCGCCAATCGCAAACTCGTTGCCGGCCGCTACGACGGCCACTGAGAAGTCTCGTCGCAATGGGCGCAGCGCTTCGCGAATCTCGTCTGTGCTCTCGTCGATCGGGGTGCGTAGTGCCATGGGGAGCGAAGCTTTCGGTCCGCGCGGTTGCACCCGCCGGCGACGTTGGGCTATAGCCCGAAGCCCGCCTGATGTCTTCTCCCGACCCAACCTTGTCCACGGTTTCCGAACGTTCTGCCAACCTGGATGTGGCCATGGATGCGATGGAGTTTGCGGCCTGCGTCTCCGAAGGTCGCGCGGCCTTGAGTGAGGCTCCAGTCACCCACCGCGAGTTCTTGGCCGCTGATCTCGTTGCGGCCACCAAGCTGGATCCGCGCGCGGTGCGTGCGCGTCTTGATCGCGTGATAATGGGCGCAGATCCCGAGACTGCATTGGATGCGCTTTTGCAGACGGGCGTGCTCAGCGCGCTGTTGCCTGAGGTGCAGGCGATGGTGAATTTTAGCGATGGCGAGTGGCGCCACAAAGACGTGTGGAAGCACACGAAGCAAGTCGTGCGTCAGGCCGAGTGCAAGCTCGAGGTGCGTTGGGGCGCCTTGTTTCACGACATCGGAAAAGTCAAAACACGCAGCATTTCTCCTGATGGGAAGGTGCAGTTCTTAGGCCACGCCGAGGTCGGAACCCGCATGTTCGACAAGCTCGAGCGACGACTCGGATTGTTTGGCCACGAGCAAGCGCTGCAAGGGAGCGTTCGCTTCCTTGTGCTGCATCACTTGCGCGCCGCTCAGTACGACAAGTCTTGGACCGACAGCGCAGTGCGACGCTTCACGCGGGATATCGGCGAACACTTGGGGGACTTGCTCTGTCTTTCTCGCGCCGACATCACCACCAAACGACCAGAGAAAAAGAAACGCGGCATCGATCAGCTCGATGCCTTGGCGAGCCGGATCGCGTCTCTCGCCGTGGAGGATGCGGTCGTTCCGCCGCTGCCTTCAGGGGTAGGGGATGAGATCATGAAGGCCTTTGGTCTTCGGCCCTCTCGCCTCATTGGCGACATCAAACGGGCGTTGGAATCTGGGGTTGAATCGGGCGCCATCGTGAGCCATCAACCTTGCGATTACTATGTGGAACTGGTGCGTAGCGATCGCGCCCGCTTTGGCATTCCGGAGACCGTATGAGCCAACACACACCAGACGCAGCGCGTGTCAAACCGCGAGCACTCGACCCTTACGCACATGCGCCACTGTTGCCAGTCCCTGCCACAGAAGGCGAACGTGTTGATATCCGTGCGCTGGCCGCCGGCGAGGGCTACGAGATGGAAATCGGGCCTGGCCGAGGTGGGTTTATTTTTGAGCGCCTCGAGGCGCGCCCGGGCGTGGCCATGGTCAACTTGGAGATCCGTCGCAAATGGGCCACCATCGTGGACGATCGTCTCAAAGCTCGTGGCTACGGAGAGCGTGCGCGTGTGTTTGCCGAAGACGCCAAAGAGAGCTTGCCGCGTCTAGGGCCCGACGGCGCGCTGGATGTGATCTATCTGCATTTTCCTGATCCTTGGTGGAAGAAGCGTCACACCAAACGTTTGGTGATGGGCGACGTGTTTCTGCGCGAAGTGTTTCGGCTGTTGCATGATAAAGGTGTGCTTTACATCCAAACCGACGTCGAAGAGCGCGCGGCTCAGTACGAAGAGCATGTGATGCAGAGCGGTCTATTTCTACCGGACGGCGACGCGCCCGAATCTCCTCGCTTGGCAGAAAATCCGTACAACGCGCGCTCGCCTCGGGAGCATCGTGCGGTGGCCGATGGCTTGCCAGTCCATCGCATGCGCTTCCGCAAGAAGCTGTAAGTAAGAAAGAGAGGCGCTCCGGCGCTTCTCCATTGCAGGCGGCCCCCACTTTCCGCTACAGGTTTGGCGGCTCAGCCTGGCTGGCGTAGCTCAATTGGTAGAGCACCGGTTTTGTAAACCGGCGGTTAGAGGTTCAAGTCCACTCGCTAGCTCTGCCAAAAGCCGCACCCGCGGAACGAGGCAAATGTGTTTGATTGTTCTTTGAAATGATTGATGTGTTTTGGGGAGTTACTCAAGTGGCCAACGAGGGCAGACTGTAAATCTGCTGACTTTGTCTTCGATGGTTCGAATCCATCACTCCCCACCCCCCAAACTTCCGTTCGCGGTCGCCAAAGGAATACAGACCAAAAAAGTGCGGGAGTAGCTCAGTTGGTAGAGCGTCAGCCTTCCAAGCTGAACGTCGCGAGTTCGAATCTCGTCTCCCGCTCTCCTTACAAGTCTTGTATGTTACATGCACTTCAATCATCGCTCGCCTAGCTCAGTGGTAGAGCACTCCCTTGGTAAGGGAGAGGTCGTGGGTTCAAGCCCCATGGTGAGCTCCGGTCCGACTCAGACAACAACTGAGTCTGGCAAAGTGGGCCGTACGAAACGAAAATCTAGGAGCACACATGGCAAAAGAGAAATTCCAACGCACCAAGCCCCACGTCAACGTCGGCACCATTGGCCACATCGACCACGGCAAGACCACGACGACTGCCGCGCTTGTCAAAGTGCAAAGCAAGTCTGGTTTGGCCAAAGCGATTTCGTACGCGGACATCGCCAAGGGCGGCACGGTTCGTGACGCAACCAAGACGGTGACCATCGCCGTTTCGCACGTCGAGTACGAGTCGGTGAACCGCCACTACGCCCACGTCGATTGCCCAGGGCACGCCGACTACATCAAGAACATGATCACCGGCGCGGCTCAAATGGACGGCGCTATCTTGGTCGTTTCGGCGTCCGACTCGGTGATGCCGCAGACCCGCGAGCACGTTCTTTTGGCGAAACAGGTGGGCCTTCAAAACATCGTTGTGTTTTTGAACAAGTGCGACACGGTGGACGACCCCGAGATGCTCGACTTGGTCGAGATGGAAGTTCGCGAGCTTCTCACAAAGTACAAGTTCGATGGGGACAACGCACCCGTGGTTCGCGGCGCAGCGTTTCCGGCCTTGAACGGCGACGCCAAGTGGGAGCAGACCATCACTGACTTGGTCGCAGCCTTGGATTCGTACATCCCTGAGCCCGAGCGCGCCGTGGACAAGCCCTTCTTGATGGCCATCGAGGATGTGTTCTCGATCAAGGGCCGCGGCACCGTGGTCACAGGCCGCATCGAGCGCGGCGTGATCAAGGTTGGCGAAGAGGTGGAGATCATCGGGTACCGCGACACGCGCAAGACCACGGTGACGGGCGTCGAGATGTTCCGGAAGTTGCTCGACAGCGGCGAAGCTGGGGACAACGTGGGCCTCTTGCTGCGCGGCATCGAAAAGAACGACGTAGAGCGCGGCCAGATCTTGTGCAAGCCGGGCTCTGTGCCCGCGAAGCAGAAGTTCTTGGGCGAAGTGTACGTTTTGAAGAAGGAAGAGGGCGGTCGTCACACGCCGTTCTTCACGAACTATCGTCCGCAATTTTACATGCGCACGACGGATGTCACTGGCACCTGCATGTTGCCTGAAGGCGTCAAGATGGTGATGCCTGGTGACAACATCACCATGAACATCGAGCTCATCACGCCCGTCGGCCTCGAAGAGCAAATGCGCTTCGCCATCCGCGAAGGCGGCCGCACTGTCGGCGCTGGCATCATCACCAAGATCC
>JAYWGD010000335.1:0-5339 GCA_043778435.1 Myxococcales bacterium
CATGCACTCTGCATGCTTATCAATGAGTTTGAGACCAAGCTCCGCACCGAGCACCCCGAGGTGAAGTACTGCTTTGTGGAGCCGGACACGCTTCGAGCCTAGCGGTTCTAGAAGCGCTCCTCGTCGGCGCAGCAATACGCCCGACGGCTCAATCGTTTTGCATCAGGCCGCGAACCACGCCGTCCTCGATGCGCACATTCCATGCCGAAGGCGCCTTCGGCAAACCAGGCATCGTCATCATCTCTCCGGTGATCGCGACCAAGAATCCGGCGCCGGCCGCCAGCCGCACTTCGCGCACCTGCAACACAAAGTCGCGCGGACGCCCGAAGCGCTTTGGATCGTCTGAAAGCGACAGCTGCGTTTTCGCCATGCACACCGGCAACGCGCCGTAGCCCTGCGCGCGCGCCTCGTTCAAGGCCTTGGTGGCGGCGGGCGAGAAGCCCACATCATGTGCACCATACACCTGATTTGCTATCTTACGGATCTTGTCCTCTGCCGTATCGCCAAGCTCGTACACATAGCGCGCGACGGGCGGCGAAGCATCGCGGCCCTCGGCGATCTCGTGCACCACGCGCGCAAGATCTTCGGCCCCCGCGCCACCTTCGGCAAAGCCGCGACAGGCCGAGACGGGCACACCAAATGCATCGCATGCAGTTTGCACCAATAGCAATTCGTCGCTGCGGTCATTCGGAAATACATTGATGGCCACGACCCCAGGAAGCCCCAAGTCCCGCAAGGTTTCCAAGTGTTTTTCCAGATGATCCAGCCCCGCGCGCAGGGCCTCGGTGTTCTCCTTCCCCGCTTCTGCCACAGGTGCACCACCATGCATTTTGAGCGCGCGCAACGTGGCGACAAGCACCACCACGCGAGGCCACACACCCATCGCTCTGCACTTGATGTCTAAAAACTTTTCGCCGCCTAAGTCCATGCCGAACCCGGCCTCGGTCACGGCATAATCTCCGAGCTGCATCGCCATCCGTGTGGCGAGCACACTGTTGCAACCATGCGCGATGTTGGCAAAAGGGCCGCAGTGCACGATGGCCGCGCCGCCCTCACGCGTCTGCACCAAGTTCGGCTGAAGCGCATCTTTGAGCAGCGCCGTCATCGCCACCGAGGCGCCCAAGTCCAAAGCGGTCACGGACTCCCCCTGCGTGCTGATGCCCACCACGATGCGCCCCAAGCGCTCCTGTAGGTCCGCAAGGCCGGTAGCCATGGCCAAGATGGCCATGACCTCACTCGCGGCCGTGATGTCGAAGCGCTCCTCGCGCAGCACCCCATTGGCTTTGCCACCCATGCCCACCATCACTCGACGAAGCGCACGATCGTTCATGTCCAAGGCGCGACCCCAACGCACGGCACGCGGATCAAGCGGCGCCTTCTGGCCACTGGGCAGGCCAAAGTGAAGTGCATTGTCGATCATGGCAGAGAGCAAATTGTGCGCTGATGTGATGGCGTGCAGATCACCTGTAAAGTGCAGATTAATATCGGCTTCGGGCACCAAGCTCGCTTGCCCTCCGCCCGTGCCTCCCCCCTTCACACCAAACACTGGGCCCAGCGAAGGCTCACGAAGGGCGAGCACCACACTCTTGCCCGCGCGTCGAAGCCCCATTGCAAGACCGATCGAGGTCGTTGTCTTGCCCTCGCCGGCAGGCGTTGGGTTGATGGCAGTCACAAGAATCAAGCGCCCCTTTTTTTGGCTCGTCCGCTGCAGAATGTCGAGCGACAGCTTGGCTTTGCCCTTGCCGTACGTGTCGAAGTCGTCTGGGCCAAGCCCAAGTTCCGCGGCGCACGACGAGATAGGTTGAATCGAAAATGAATGGGGCATGATGATTCCTCTGCAACAACGTGTTGCGCGCTGAGCGGCTTTCAAAGGCGCAGCCGCGAGTACCCTCCTATCATGTCACCCTTGAACCCCACGCCAGCCGCGCGCATGCCCTGCCTTTTTATGGGGCACGGCAGCCCGATGAACGCGCTTGAAGACAACGTTTACACGCGCGCATGGCGGCAGCTGGCACTGGACATTCCAAAGCCTCGCGCGATCCTCTGCATCTCGGCGCATTGGCATATTCCCGGAACCGCACTCACCGCCAACGCTCGGCCCGAAACCATTCACGACTTTGGCGGGTTTCCGCCCGCCCTTCACACAGCGCAGTATCCCGCGCCAGGGAGCGACGCATTGGTTGCACAGTGCATGAGTCTTTTGCGTGCCTCGCACGCTAGGGCACGCATGGATTGGGGGCTAGATCACGGTGCTTGGTCGGTGCTTGCACAGATGTATCCGCATGCCGACATCCCCGTGGTGCAGCTCAGCATGTCCCGCAGCTTGTCGCCGGCGGATCACTTCGCCATGGGGCAAGCCTTGCAGCCACTGCGGGACGATGGCGTTCTCATCCTGGGAAGCGGCAACCTCACTCACAACTTGCGCTACGCCATGAGCACAGGGCCCGGTCCCACAGCGCCCTGGGCTGCAAACTTTGATGCAGAGTGCACTCAAGCACTGCAAGCACGCGACTTTGATTTTCTGATGCGTGCGCCCGAGACTCCCGAAGGTCGGATGGCGCATCCCACGGCGGAGCACTACTTGCCGTTGCTCTACGTGGCAGGCGCCTCCACCGAAGACGATGCCGTACGTTTTCTCTGCGAAGGCATGGAGTTCAGTTCGCTCTCGATGCGCTGCGTTCGATTGGGCTGATCAGTTGTAGCGGGTGGGGGTTTCCATGCTTTTGGGTGTAGGCACCCAACGGCTGGGAGCCGGCATTTCTCTACCCAATCGCGCTCCGATGGCCGCGCGCTGCACGCCAAGCTCTGCACGTAGCGGCGCAATCAAATGTGCGCTGAACGTGCCTTGTCGCGCATGACGCGCGCACGTCGTGTGCCACTTGCAGAGTGCAAGTTTCGCGGCAGCATCAACGAAGCGCGCGCCCGGCGCACCAAACTTGATGCGCGCCACCAAACGACCAAACCGTGCGCCCACCAAAAGGAGCTCCTCCTCCGTGATGCTGCCGTAGAGCACTTCGTCCTGAAGATAGGCTGAGACAATGCGCCCCTTGCGCCGCACCAACGCGTAGCTAAGCGATGCCAGGCCTCCGACACATGCGGCCCAGAGCGCCAGCGAAGGCCAAGTAGAAAGCGCAAAGTGGGTATGCAACTGATTCCAAACAACGTGCATTGCGCATGCAGATGCAAGCCCAACGATGGGAGCCAGCACACGGATGCGCCCGAGTCGCTCGCGCCACAACCCCAAGCCTACGCCCGTCATCGCGGTAAAAAGAGGATGAGCCCAAGGCGTCAACCACGTCCGCGCCGCAGAGGGCTCGGCGCCACTCAAGTGGCCTGACCACGCGGACAGCGCCAAGTTCTCGGCGAACGCAAATCCAAGACCGACAAAGATGGCTGCGAGCACGGCATCCGCCACACCATCAAACTCATGACGTGCAAAGTACAACAACCACAAAAGTGGCAACGCCTTGGCACATTCCTCCACGGGCGGCGCGACATATTGCGTCACCCGTGACCAAGCTTCTGCGTGAGAAAAGCCTCCTTCGATCATGGCCGCCATGGTTGCCGCATTGACTGCAACGGCCAACCCTGCGGCCCCTACGGCGCCCATCAAGGCGCACAACAGAAGTACCCAAGCGGGCTCTGGCGCGTAGCGATCCACCAGACGCGGCAGCGCGAGATACACCAGCAACGCCGGCAAGGCGGCGGCCACACTTTCTGGTGTCACCCCAACGACGGGCCCCGCCGAAGCGTTCACAAAGAGGTAGCCTGCGCTCCCCAGCGCGCACATCGCCAGCGCCGCCATCCACCCGGCGGGACTTACGCGCGCGTCCGCATGGTCCGCCTCGCTCGGATGCCGTGTCACAATCCTGCTGTCTCTCCAAACAGGGTGAGCACAGGCGCATGATCGCTGGTGCCAAACGCTTGCTGCACGACAGAATCGTCAGGCACAAGGCCGCCTGTCGCTTGCGTCAGCACGTAGTCGATACGCCACCCGGCATTGCGCTCGCGCGCATGGTTCCAGTAGGGCCACCAACTGTACATGTGCTCCGCCGCGGGAAACAGAGCCCGTGTCGTATCCACAAAGCCCAACTCCAGAAAGGCGCGAAACGCGTCGCGCTCATCGGGCCGTTGACCAATCACTTTGCTGTCGCGTTGATCGGGATGCACATCGAGATCGCTGCGCGTGATGTTGAGATCTCCGGCGATCACAAGCGGCTTTGCATCAAGGGCGCGCGGCCCCGCCCACAAGGTAAATTCCCTCCAAAACCGCATTTTCGCATCGAAGTCTTTGCCTCCGTTGGGCGCGTAGACCGAAAGAATGTCCACGTCGGCAAACGACAATCCGAGCACGCGGGTTTCAAAGTCGAATGGGAGTTCCAATCGCGTGGGTTCACCCCACGACTCTCGCGCGTGCACGCTCACGCCCGAGTAGCCCCCGGGAGCGCCATGCCAGACACTTCGGTAGCCAGGCATCGGGCAAGTGGCATCCGTGATCTGCTCCGGAGAAGCTTTGAGCTCTTGCAAGCACAGAAAATCGGGACGCTGATGCGCGGCCCACGCAGACACTTCTTTGCCTCGCGCGCGGATCCCGTTGACGTTCCAAGTAGCGACCATCATGCTTGCTGACACAAGCCATGCGGCTAGCACGGAGGCCGGCCTCTAGACCTCACAAATGACATGCATATTCTTCACAACATCCTCAAGAACTACAACTGGGGCAGCCGCACACTGCTTGCAGAATGGATGCACTCCACACCTTCTGGCGCGCCCGAAGCAGAAGTCTGGATGGGCACCCACCCCGGCGCCCCGTCGACGGTGCAGCAAGGCGCGTCGCTCACTTCGCTTACCGCATTGCGGTCGAGTCATGGGCGCGCCAATGGCGAACTCCCCTTCTTGCTCAAGCTTCTGGCAGCCGGGCAGCCGCTAAGCTTGCAAGCACATCCAAACGAAGCGCAGGCACGCGAAGGGTATGCGCGTGAGAATGCAGCGGGCATCGCTCTCAGCGATGCGGCACGCTCCTACAAAGACCCGTACGCCAAGCCCGAGCTGATTGTGGCTCTCGGTGCGTTCGAGGCGCTGTCGGGGTTTCGAACCATGAGCGACATCGCACAAACGCTGGGGAGAACAGGTGTACCCTACATTGATACCAGCGTGACCTACGCCGTCTCTTTGGGAGACGGCGAGGGACAGCGCGTTCTGTTCCAAACGTGGATGTCAGCACGTGGCAATGATCTCGAGGCCGCACTGCGCGCATTTGTCCTTGTAGCAAAACGCGTGCTGTCTGCACCTACTTATGCTTGGTGGTCTCGCACGCAGCTCACCTTTCCGAGCGACGC
>JAYWGD010000336.1:0-5331 GCA_043778435.1 Myxococcales bacterium
AACGTATCTAGCCAGCGAGACCGCCACGATGAATAGCGATGCGGATGAGTTTCTACCGCGCACCAAGCACCCACTCGGCAAAGAGATTCAACGCGCGCGCGAGATGATTCTGGCCGCCGATCCGTCGATTGGCGAAGAGGTCAAGTGGAACTCCGTGAGCTTCCGCAATCAACACGACTTCTTCGCCACCATCAACTTGCGGTCACTCGAAGCGCTCCAGGTCATCCTGTACACCGGTGTGAAGAAGACGCCGACGGCGCAAACGGGCGTGCCCGTGCCCGACCCAAACGGTCTTATCGAACGATGGGCCGCCAAAGACCGCTGCATTGTCAACCTGGGCAGCTGCGCGTAACGAGGCGCGAATGAGGCTGCGTTCACCGGACCTCTTGCGCGCGTGGATTCGGCACGTCTAACCGCGAGCTCGTTCGGCCTTCACCACTCACATCTCGCCCTCCACGCCCAACCCGAACAGGGCAAAATCGAAGCGCACGGGGTCGTCTGCGTCCAGTTCGCGCAGCACTTCAGTGAGTGCGAGCGCGCTTTGCCAATTCACGTTTTCGCTTTGCATCAGGCCTAGCGCACGCGACACACGCACCACGTGCACATCGAGCGGCATCACCAGTTGAGACGGCAAAATACGGGTCCACAAGCCCATGTCTACGCCTTGCGCGTCACGGCGCACCATCCATCGCAAGTACATGCAAAGGCGCTTGCAAGCGCTGCCTCGTGCGGGGCTCGAGACATGTTTGCGGGTGCGAGCCAGAAATTGCGGGGCCTCCGCAAAGCGCTCGGCGAAGGCCACAAGACCGGGCTCAATGGTCTGCGCGCTCTGCGCAGTTTGTATGCAGAATGCACTTTCTAGTGAATCGTGGGCGGCATAGTAGTGCTTCAAGAACCTCACGAAGCACACGGCGTCCTCGCCATTAAACGTGCGGTGTTTGAAGTCTGCGAAGCGCTTGAGATCGCGCGCCGTGTGATCACACACAAAATCGTGCGGCGCGCCATCCATGAGCTCCACCAGATGATGCGCGTTGCGCAAGATCACGGCGCGTCCGCCCCATGCGATCATGGCTGTCCAGAGGCCCATGATCTCTACGTCCTGCAGCCGTGCGAATTGGCGGGGAATGCTGAGCGGATCCCGCTCCACAAACGCAGGGCGGTTGTAGAGTTCGGCTTTCTCGCGAAGCAGCTGAGCCGTGCGTTTCGGAATCAATGTGCTACCAGCCTACCGCATGGACGTACGCGCAGCAGTGGCCTTCGAATCAGGCAAACCACTTCAGATCGAAACCTTGCAACTTGAGGGTCCCAAGTACGGCGAAGTGCTCGTCGAGATCAAAGCCACCGGCGTCTGCCACACCGACAAATTCACGCTCTCTGGCGGTGACCCCGAAGGCATGTTTCCCGTCGTGCTCGGCCATGAAGGCGCGGGCGTCGTGGTCGAGATTGGCCCAGGCGTCACCGATCTCAAAGTCGGCGATCATGTGATCCCACTCTACACGCCAGAGTGCCGCACCTGCGACTACTGCCTCAACCCGAAAACCAATTTGTGTCAGCGAATTCGCAGTACGCAAGGCCGAGGCTTGATGCCAGACGGCACGTCGCGCTTCTCGTACAAGGGCAAGCCAGTGTTGCACTACATGGGCTGCTCCAGCTTCGCCAACTACACGGTGCTGCCCCAGATCGCGCTTGCCAAAGTGCGCAGCGACGCGCCCTTCGAATCTATCTGTTACATCGGTTGCGGTGTCACTACGGGCATCGGCGCAGTGGTGTTCACAGCCAAGGTCGAAGTGGGCTCCACCGTCGTGGTGTTCGGCCTCGGTGGCATCGGGCTCAACGTCATCCAAGGCGCACGCATGGCCGGTGCCGACATGATTGTGGGCGTGGACATCAACCCTGCGCGCGAGGCATTGGCGCGCCAGTTTGGCATGACGCACTTTGTAAATCCCACGATCATCAAGGGCGACATCGTGGGCCACCTCGTTGAGCTCACGGGCGGCGGCGCCGACTACAGCTTCGAGTGTGTGGGCAGCACCGAGCTCATGCGTCAGGCTCTTGAGTGCTGCCACAAAGGCTGGGGCGTCTCCACCATCATCGGTGTGGCCGGCGCCGGCCAAGAGATCAGCACGCGCCCCTTCCAACTCGTCACGGGGCGCCGTTGGCAAGGCAGCGCGTTTGGCGGCGCACGCGGACGCACCGACGTGCCCAAGATTGTGGACTGGTACATGAACAAGAAGATCGACATCGACTCGCTCATCACCCACAAGCTGCCGCTCGAAGACATCAACAAGGCCTTCGACATGATGACCACCGGCGAGTCCATTCGCAGCGTCGTTGTGTACTGAGGCGCGTTTGATGAGCCAAATCACTCTCAAAAGCAGCGCGCCGTGTTTTGGCGGAACTCAGGCATTCTACACACATCTCTCGCAGAGTACAGGCACCGAGATGCGCTTCGGCGTGTACTTGCCGCCCGCCGCGGCGCAAGGCTCTGTGCCCGCGCTTTACTATTTGGCAGGCCTCACATGCACGGAAGAGACCTTCCTTATCAAAGCCGGAGCGCAACGTGTGGCTGCCGATTTGGGGCTCGCGCTGATCGCTTGCGATACCAGTCCGCGCGGGCTCAACCTGCCCGGCGACAGCGAGGCGTGGGACTTTGGCGTGGGCGCAGGATTCTATGTGGACGCCACGCAATTGCCGTGGGCGCCTCACTATCGCATGGGTCACTATGTAAACGACGAGCTGCCCGCGCTCATCGAAAGCCACTTTGCCGTGCGCTCCGACAAGCGCGGCATTTTTGGTCACTCGATGGGTGGCCACGGCGCACTGGTTGCCGCGCTGCGCAACCCCACGCGTTGGAATTCAGTGAGCGCCTTCGCCCCCATTTGCAATCCGATGAATGTGCCGTGGGGCAAGAAGGCCTTCGCAAATTATTTGGGCGACGACGAGCGCACGTGGGCCGCATGGGACGCGTGCATGCTCATGAGCGCATCGCCACACCCAGCGAATATCCTTGTCGACCAAGGGTTAAGCGACCAGTTTTTGGAGCGCGAGCTTCGCCCCAACGCGCTGCGCGAAGCCGCTAGGGAGAGCGGACAGCAGCTCACATTGCGGGAGCACGCGGGCTACGATCACTCTTATTGGTTCATCCAAACCTTCATAGAAGACCACCTTCGCCACCACGCCTCCATTCTCACGATGTGAGGCTACCTACACACTTCGTTGCAAGTGTCGGTCACGCAGGTGTCCATATCTTGCTGCGCACGCGCGCACCCGTAGGGCAGGGCGTCCATGCACGCGGCTTCGCATGCGCAATCATCATGACAGCGCGCGACACAACCGCTGTGCGCCACTCGTTGTGCGTCGGTGCACCCGCCGAAAGCTTGCACACTGGCTGCCTGCACTCTGCACTGACTCTTGTACTTTTCGCCGATGTCGGGGCAGTCGCAACGCGGCTCCACACTTGATGTACGGCACGTTGCACACGCGCGCGCTCGCTCATCAGACCAAGCCAAACGCGTCATGCAACTGCGCTCCTGCTCGGCGTTCGGCAACGCCTGCGGCGTGCACGACACGCCGGCTACGATGCTGCAGACACAGAGGAACGAGAGGCGCGCAACCATCGGACCCTGACCTTCGCACGAATCAGCGATGAGAGTGCGAGGGATGCCGTGAGGATCACGAGCGAAAGCAATGCCCAAAATCCGAAGGGCGCGGCAAGTGCCGCAAGCAACCATGCGCTCGCGAGATCTGCATGGGGTCGAGCGCGCCCCGCAAACGCCGTTGCCATCAAGCCGAATGCACTGGCAAAAAACATGAGCAAAGATGGCGCACCGCTGCCGCCACGGCTCAACTCTGCGAGTGAAATACCACCCTGTCCGTAAAACACCACGACCAGCGCCGCGTATGCCACGAGAGGCCGCAACACACGGCTTGGCCCCCGAGGGATGGCACGAAGAACGCCCACGCTCGATGGAGTGACGGAGGTGGCGCGAAGAACGCCCACGCTCCACGCCCCCCAAGATACCAGGAGCAGCGCCAACGTGATGCGCGCATCCAACCATGGCGCCGCAATGCCAAGCACGGACGCCAAAGCGAGCACTGGGATGAGACGCGCCCGCGCGCGCGACCACCCGCGGAGACCGCCGCGCCACGCGAGGCCTACGCCAAGAAACAATAGCCCTAGATAAAAGCATGCATAGCGCATACATAATGCAATGATGCGAAACACGGAGGGCACCGCAGCCGGGCCGTGAAGCACGAGGGTGCCGTTACCCCGTCGCACCTCCGCCGACCAGCTGCCTTCAGGCGACGGGGCCATGTCTTCGATGCGCAACACACGTAAGCCGTTGGCCGCGAGAATCTGATCGCCCACCTCGAGACCAGCCTGCTCCGCGCGGCTCCTGGCATCCACGTGCACCACGCGCAACCCCTGGCCACTCTCACGCACCAGACTCATTCCCCAACCGGCAAGAAAGGCCCGCGCAGCCTCACCGCGGCGGCCTTGTACTTCTGAATCGTCGTGGCTCGCTACGGCATCAAAGACCACGGAGTCGCTGTTCGCTTCCACCGCGTCGCCATCGCCATGGGGCTCGACGGTCAACAAAATATCACCTCGGAAGGTACTGTGTCCGCCCTCAAAGAACAACGCGGGCGCAATGAGCTCCACGCGCTCGGGCGACGTAATCACCGCCATCGTGTGCGCGTGAACGGCCTGAGGCGCTTCCCCGGCCTTGTACAACTGCCCATGCAACCACGCTGACGCGCGAGCGCCGGGGACCAATCCCTCACCGTCGACCAGCACGCGATCGTTCTCCGAAACCGTAGCTAAGCGCACCGTGTGCAGCCGCATGCCCAACCGTTCCGCATGCAGATTGCAGGCGAAAGCGCTGAGGGCGAGAGCGATGGCACAGAGACGCAAAGCACTTTTATGGGTACACGGAGTGGGCCATCTGGGCCCAATTTTGATACGAGTACGCCCCATGAACGACATCTTTGTCACTGTCATGGCGGGCGGCTCCGGCACACGCTTCTGGCCCGCGTCGCGACTCATGATGCCGAAGCAACTCCTTCGGCTCGCGTCGCCGACCGAGAGTTTGCTCGCGGGCACTGTGCGGCGCTTGGCACCGCTCGCGCCTCCTGAGCGCGTCTACTTGGTCACAGCAGAACGCTTGGGCGAAGCAACGCGCGCTGATTTGGGTGCAGATTGCAATGTGTGCATTCTGCTGGAACCCGCTCCACGCAACACCGCACCTTGCATCGCTTGGACAACGTGGCTCGTCGCAGCACAAGACCTCGATGCCGTCATGGTGGTGTTGCCCAGCGATCAGCACATGA
>JAYWGD010000337.1:0-1914 GCA_043778435.1 Myxococcales bacterium
GACCACCGCTGCACGCTTACTTCATGTCGACGCACCCGTCGAAACCGTGACACCCCCGTGAATGCCCACGCGAACCTGCGTGAGCGTTACCGAAATCATTCTAGGCCGCGACGCGAATGCGTGCAAGGTCCAAGGCGCATGCATCGCGCACTCATCTTTGCGGCGGGGCCGCACGTAGCGCCACCACGTCCGCCTCACTCACGAGCGCCGCGGGCGTGTTCTCGCGTAGCCACAAATGCGCGCACTGGGTCTTGTCGCCGCTCTCGTCCGGACATCCACCCACTGTCAGATCGCCCGAACGCAGAGGCTCTACGTGCATCAAAAATGGGAACTTTGGATGCAGCGGAAAGTCCACGCATCTCAGGCCCGATTCGCCAGCGCGCAGCTGCGTGAGCACCAACGCTGCGGGCTCTCGCTCGCGCATCACAAGCGCATCACGCTCAAACGCATCCAGCATTGACATCATGGTAGGCGCCTGATTGCGGTAGGCAAACGCAGGGCCCAGTGGCGTCGTGAGCATGCGCATGCATGGAGCGCCTCCGAGCACGGCCTTGCCCGTCTGCGTGTCGAGCACCAGCAATGCGCGCTTGGGCCCTGCGGGGTCTGAGTAGCTTCCACCTGCGAACACGCCTACCAGTGCATCATGCATGGATGCACGCGTGATGCCGTCTGGGGTCCACACGCCCATGGGCACTCGCACCGTCACGGCGCTCGCTTGGCGCATCGGCAAGGGCACGGTCCAGGAGACCGTATGCTCGAGCCGCACCATCCCAAAACACTGAACGCGATCCTCACGGCGCGTGCATCCTGCAAGCAACAAAAGAGAAAGTGCACAACGGACCAACATCGCTCAGCAACGATACCCTGACACCCGTTCATTGACACAGCTATGACACTTCGTGCCTTGTCTCTGCGCACCCGAATGCACACGAAACTCTTGCATACTTTATAATGACTTAGGTCACTTGTATGCTAAGATTTCTGCATGTTTCCAATCACCCCCAAACGCATTGTGCTCGCAGGCGGGACCGGCCAAATAGGCCAGGTATTGGCCCGTCACTACTTGGCCAAAGGTTGGGATGTCTCGGTTCTGAGCCGCAGCGGTACGGGCTTGGGTCGCCATACCCCATGGGATGGTCACACGCTTGAAGCATGGACCACAGAGCTCGACGGCGCCGAGGTGGTGATCAATCTCGCCGGACGGACAGTCAACTGTCGCTACACGGAAGAGAACTTACGCCAGATGATGGATTCTCGCGTGCACTCTACACGTGTCATCGGTGACGCCATTGCGCAAACTGCCACCCCACCGCGCTTGTGGCTACAGATGAGCACTGCAACCATCTACGCGCATCGGTACGATGCAGCAAACGACGAGCTCACCGGCGTACTCGGTGGGAGCGAGCCCGACGTGCCACGCTATTGGGATCGCAGTGTGCAGATCGCCAATCAATGGGAGGCAACGCTCAGCGAAGCGATCACGCCGCGCACGCGAAAAGTAGCCCTTCGTAGCTCCATGGTCATGAGTCCAGATTCGGGCGGAATTTTCGATGTACTTTGCAATCTTACACGCAAAGGACTGGGAGGGAGTATCGCTGGGGGTAAGCAATTTGTCTCATGGATTCACGACGGCGACTTTCTCGGTGCGATAGACTTCATCGACGCCCATGACAATCTCACTGGCGCCGTAAACCTTTGCAGCCCCAACCCGCTGCCGCAGGCCGAACTCATGCACAGCCTGCGCGCTGCACTTGGCGTGGGCATTGGCCTGCCCGCAACGGCGTGGATGGCATACATCGGTGCGATCTTCATGCGCACGGACGCGGAGCTTGTGCTCAAAAGCCGACGCGTGGTTCCTAGCCGACTTCTGGCGGAGGGCTTCAGTTTCGAGTTTCCAAACTGGGAAAGCGCCGT
>JAYWGD010000338.1:0-1912 GCA_043778435.1 Myxococcales bacterium
CTGCGCATTCCGGTGCGTGATGCGTGCGTGTACACCGCCGCTGCGCACACGGACCACGGCACCATGCACGGACAAATCGTCGACCTGCACATCGCCAACTGGATGCGCTTGCACCAACGTGCCATCGCCAAGCGAGAGAGCGGCACCTGAAACCAGCGCCATGCTGCTTGGCACAGCCGCAGTGGCAGCCTGCGAAGTTCCTATCGTACGGTTAGAAACCCCAAACCATATACCCATGCAAGCCACCAAGCCGGCGCTCGCAGAGGTCCACCTTTGCCGACGCCGAAAAGATACAAAATCTTGCCGTCGTCGTTGAACGCCCGACACCCATTCTGGCGTGACTGCGTCGGCGTCGGCAGAGGCATCAAGCTCCGCCCGAAGCATGTCTAGCGGCCTGGGCGACTCGTTTTCTAACATTGCTGTTGAGCGCATCATGAACCCTCGGGGACTTGGAAAAATTCGGTCAGTGGAGTGTTGCCGCGCAACGCTATTTTCATGCGATGTCGAGCTGCAGCCAAGTGACGATTCACGGTAGAACGGGAGAATCCCGTTTGCTCCGCTATTTCTGAAAGCTCACATTCCTCTACAAGTTGGAGTGTGAGAACAATGCGTTGCTCGTCAGGCAAGTTTTTGAGTGCTGAGTAAAGCTCTGTTGCAAGCTGTTGCTCTGCGCCCGCTTGCGCTTCTGGATGACTGTTTTGAGCATCACCCCAAAACACCCAACGACGACGTCGCTTCGAACGCAAGTATTCTCGAACAACGAGCGTCACCGTTTGCATGGAGAATCCTATCAAATGTTCTGCTGATTCAATTCGGTCGAGACGGTCAAGGATTCGGAGAATGACATCCTGCGTGATGTCGTCAGTGTCGCTTGAGTTGCCAAGCAAACGCCCAACTCTGCGGCGCACCAGTGGCGCAAGCTCCTCGATCAGCCGCCGCTGCGACTTGGGGTCACCGTTTGCGAGCAAAACAAAGCCATAAGCTTGCTCCGCATCAAACACTGTGGTGCCGGGGCTCACGAAGTCCACATCCTAAAACCTGATCCTTACTCCGGCGAGGCTCTGTACGTTCAGACTTCCCCACTCGGCGCGCGGTGCACCTGCAATCCGCACAACCACCGGTACTCCATAAATTCCATCTACGGAGGCCGCCAAATCAATGCTTGACGCTACCCTGTAACGAAGTTCCGTTCCGACAAATCCCTGAACCGAATACTCCTTCAGGGCAACACCGTTGTAGCCCGCGTTCGGAAAGGAAGACACCGGCAGCAACACACCTTCTACGCCTGCACGTAGAGCAAAACCCCAAGGACGAGCGTCAGGGCTCAGCTTTAATCGAACATAAGGCCCCGCTTGCCACATCGAAGATTCGACTGCGCCTTCAAGGAATGTCGCAGAGTGGCGTTGAAGAATGCATCCTACACGTACCCCCAACGATACACCCCATGGCAATCCAGCCTCGAGAGAGGCGAGAGATCCAACCGCCAGACGCGTCTGAGGTACCACAAGAGCTCCCAAAAAAAACGTAAGCGGATACGCTTGAGGTGACGAAGCTGAGGGGCGGACGCGAGGAGCCTCCGGAGCAACAGCCGCGATGGGCCTGGTTCCAGGCGCTTGCACTCGCACCTTCACTGAGTTACCCAACGGCTCGCCACGTATCAAGTGACGGGCTACTTCAGCGACCTCGATGGCGAGTGTGCCGAGATTTTCATCTTTCGGTATGGATGCGGACAAGCCATCCTGATTTCGTCGCACCTCAATGTCGGATAGGGTTTCTCTTACAAAGATAACGCATCGGTCGCCTGCGCCTACAATGGCTGGTAGCTCGAGATGCTGTAGCTCTTGGATGTACCTCGAAGAACCCACAACGCCCACCTCAACGCACACTGTTGTGTGCACATCCGCCAAGGTTA
>JAYWGD010000339.1:0-1912 GCA_043778435.1 Myxococcales bacterium
ATGTGGTCAATGGCGGATGGCCCGACGGATACTCGGAGCTCGCTTACAATGCGGTACGCGTGTTCGACACGATTAACGCCGACAAATTCGATGTGTTGAACGTGACCGACTCCCAAGTGGCGTCTCACAAGTGGTACACGGGTCGCACGGCGGACAAGCTGCAGAGTTTCGTCTCGTACCTCAACAGTGCGCCAGGAGCGGAAGCGCGCCGAAACTCCTTTATCTTATTCAATGGCGATCTGCACGACGGCGGCTCTCCATTCACCTTGCGACAAACGGCCGTCGCATCCGTGTACCGCGAAGAGGCCGACCGCATTGTCGCGCTTCTCAAAGATTTGCCCCTCCCGATTGTGCTCACCCCCGGCAATCACGATGGTTGCGCGTCCACGGGCGTTGTCCCCGACACGGCCACAGCACTTGACAACGCGGCGGGCATCACGCTCAAGAGCATCATCGAAGCGAATCGTCCGGGTGCTTGGCCAGATTTTGACTGGAATCAGTTTGTGGCGAAGCGCGCGGCATCTCCAACCAATGGTCGATCCCTTGACCTGTATTCGGGCGCGTTTAAGCGTATGGCAGGCGCCACCACGTTCGCGGCGGGCTGGGAAGAAGTGCCACGCGCAGAGAGAAATTACCTGCTGTACGACGGCTTCCATCAGTGGCAGCGAAGCTACGGCCCACTGAACTTTTCCTTCCGTTTTGGCAAAAACACCTTTGTAAGCATGAACACTTACGAGATTCGCCAACACCAGCGAACAGGCTGGGCCATGTACACCACCAACTACGGCGGCGGCATGTCCGAGGTGCAACTCGAATGGCTCAACCGCGAGGTTGCGCGAGCTCGCGGCACCGATGTGGTGCTCAGTGCGCACCACGATCCCCGTGGCGGTCACATGAATCTCGACCACGGCTACTACTACCCCCTGCTTACCTATCATGGCGTGCCGCAGAGCTTGTTCAACTTTACCAACAGCGAAGTGATCAATCCGCTCGCTTGCAAGTTGCCAAAATGGGCGCTGTCGGACGGCAAAGAAACCTCATGCCTGCACGATGGCCTGCAGGAATGGATGGCGCCCGACCTGGACTACGATTGCAGCGCAGACAAGCGCACGGTATCGACCGGAAAGTGCGATGCAAAACTTGTGCAGCGAGATCGCGCCAACACCTATCGGTTCTCGGCCATGGAGCTGATGGACCTGATCGCCAACACCAACGAGGTGCGCACCATGGTGCTCGGGCACACGCACGCGAACTCACTCGAAGTGCTGGCGCCAGGTGATTCTCTGGCTCCTGACTCCCTGACCGCCGAGCAAACAGAGCGCATGGCGACACTCGAAGTGTCTCACCCCACACGTGGTTACGCGTGGATGGGGCAGCAAGGCAGCTCATCTGCAGAATACACACAAGACGAGCTCTCGCAGCAGCAGCTCACGACGCGTATTGCCTATTATCAACAGCTGTACGAAGCGGCTGCCAGGCGGTATCGCCACACCTTGGGGGACCACGAGCTGGTGATTGTACGCACGACGTCTATTGCCGACCTGACAGGGCAAAAGCATGCGGGCAACGCCATGATGGGATTCTCAACGCTGCGATTTGCGCCACAAGAGGGCACCACTGGGCGCCTCAATCGTATGCGTTACTTTCAATACCGAGAGGACGGCGTTTTCAGCTTGGTCGACGACGATCTCAATATCAATCGCTTGTCTTCGATGTCGCTCACGGGAAGCAACAACCCACTTAACGTACTGTTTCAGTAGGGAAAATCCTGACAGAAACAGCTGCGTGGTCGGAATCTACGGTCACTCTTGCGGCGCCCAGCAGCGGGCCGTGATCTCGGAGCTTCTCGTTGTGCACTTTCAGCTCTCGCGTGCATGCGACAAGTGCCGGAGAAAGAGCCATATGATCGAGG
>JAYWGD010000340.1:0-5287 GCA_043778435.1 Myxococcales bacterium
GCCAAAGTTGCCGTGCGTGCTACAGAGCGCGCATGAGCGAGGACCTGCACCCCATCGCGCCCCAGCAGCACTTGCGACACGATCTCAGAGGCCGTCATGTGGCGCTTCAGCCCCGCCACACCGCTTGCGCAAAACACACAACCCATCGCACAGCCCACCTGCGTGCTGATGCACTGGCTGATGCGCGTGCGCGGCGCTGTCGCGGCATCGCGTTCTGCCCCGTCGTAGGCCTCGTCGTCTTCGCCGTCGTCGTCTGCTGCCGCCGCATCGGCATCCATTTCGGCATCCGCGTTTCGCGGGCCCCCAACTCCAGGGATCAACACTGTCTCGACATTGAAGTCACCGGCGAGCTTGATGAGCGCCTTGCGCGTGCCATCGCTCGCTTGGCGCACCGAAGCGACTTCAGCCACGGAGCCCATGCCCGATTCTGTGAGCTTGGTTCGCATGGCAAGCGACAGGTCGCTCATCAAATGAGGGTTGGTAACGCCACGTGCATGAACCCAGCGAAATACCTGGGACGCGTTAAATGCACGGCCTCCAAGTTTAGGCATCTCTTTGGCCCAGTCTTCGGGCAGGCGCGCGATGGGGTGCAGGTCCTCGCTCATGCGCGCTCTGTAGCACGCACGGCAACTTTGGCCTCGTCCCAATACGTATCCAAGGTCTCAAGCGCGATGGCGCCTTCGCCGAAACCTCCGTGAACCTCACGCACGCGCTGCTCTACATGATCAAAGCGGCGCGTAAACTTGTCCGTTGTTTTGCGTAGTGCGCTCTCGGCATCAAGGCCTAGGTGCCGCGCGTAGTTGACGAGTGCGAAGAGCACATCGCCCAGCTCTTCTTCCTGAGCGTGGACATCCTTGCACTCTACAGCTTCTGCGAGCTCCTCCAACTCTTCCGCTACCTTCTCATACGAAGATCGAGCATCGGGCCAATCAAACCCGACGCTGTGCACTTTCTCTCCGACGCGCTGCGCACGCACGAGGGCAGGCAGTGCACGCGGCACGCCGCCAAGCACGCCGCGATTGCCGTGCTCGCGTGCTTTGATGCTCTCCCAACTTTGCATCACGGCATCGGGCGTCTCGGCCACCGCGTCGCCAAACACATGAGGGTGCCGACGCACGAGTTTGCTCACCACTGCCTCGACCACGTCATCGATGGCAAAGTCGCCCGAGGCGCGCGCCAGTTCCGCGTGGAACACCACTTGCAAAAGCAGATCGCCTAGCTCGCTCTTCAGCTCCATCATATCTCCACCGTCGATGGCATCGATGACTTCGCAAGCCTCCTCAAGAACGTACTTTCGCAAAGAAGCGTGAGTTTGCTTCTTGTCCCAAGGGCAACCATCGGGCGCGAGCAAACGGCGCATCAGGCCCACCAACCGGTCCAAGCTGGCGCCCGATTGAAAAGGTGCACTCTGCACGTGTCTTGGCGCCTCATGTTCGAATCGGGGCAGGCTCATGATGCGCGCAGACATAGCGCGAAAGACACGTTTTGAGAGTGGGCATTGCGCGCGTGCTGTGATGAAGTCGCGGAGTTACCGATGCTCACTCCCGCACGCGCACGCATTCACTAC
Source organism: Myxococcales bacterium (assembly GCA_043778435.1). Classification (GTDB taxonomy): domain Bacteria; phylum Myxococcota_A; class Polyangia; order Polyangiales; family Polyangiaceae; genus JAAFHJ01. Next base: position 1,568 of record JAYWGD010000340.1, read on the forward strand.
GGCTCCATCCTTCTGGCACTAGGCTTGGCGATTTTCTTGTTCGTGGCACACGCGCTCTCTAGCGTGCTTGCGCCGCTGGGCATCGCGTTCATGGTTTCTTACTTGCTCGATCCTCTTGTGGATCGCTTGGAGCAAGCCCGCATTCCGCGTTCTGTCAGCGCGCTAGGATTGTTGTTCCTTACCATCACAACCTTCGCCATTCTTATTCGATTCGGAGTTCCAGCTCTGGCCGTCGAACTTGCAACGTTGGCAGAGGGCCTTCCCGATCGATTGGCGACAGCGCAAATCGAAGTAACGCGATGGCTTTGGGACACCGCGCACATCAAAGTGGCCAAGACTCCTGCCGAACTCAGCAAGAACTACGCGAGCGAATTGCCGGGGATTGCGTGGGCTGCAGTGGGTGCTGCGTGGACCACGCTCAGCTATGTACGTGTCGTTGTAGGCCTGGCGATCGTGCCCTTGTTTACGGTGTATTTGCTCATCGACTTTGATCGCATCGGACGCCGCATTCACGCGCTTGTTCCGCGGCGTTGGGAGCGAGACGTGATGCAAGTGTCGGCCGAGATTCACGCGACCTTGGGAGGCTGGATTCGCGGACAGGCCACCGCGGGACTTGTGCTCTCCGTCCTTTATTCCGCAGGGCTCAAGCTCATCGGCTTGCCGCTTGCGATTCCGATTGGCGTGCTTACCGGCTTGCTCGCGTTTGTTCCCTACGTGGGTTTTGGCGTCGGTTGCAGCTTGGCACTTTTGGTCGGCATGCTGCACTGGGGAGGCGCGACTCTCTTGTTGCACATCATGATGGTCATGCTTGGCGTGCAGCTTTTGGACGCTTCGGTCGTAACGCCGCGCGTGGTGGGTAGCTCCGTGGGTTTGGGCGCATTGGAAGTGCTGCTGGCCATCATGGCCTCAGGTGCCTTGCTCGGATTCTTGGGTGTGCTGTTTGCTGTACCTTTGGGCGCCATCGTGAAGATCTTGGTGCAGCACGGCATACGCGCCTACCTGCGGTCGGATTTGTACCGTCGCGCACCAAGCATCAGCGGACCCTAGAGAGGTCTAACCGGCCAATGAATCACGTGTAACGCAAGCTATGTTCGCTGCGCTCGCCGAGCACGCTTCGCTGCAAAAAAGCTCGCAACCTTGATGTATCAGGCTCACGAGCTAAGCCTACCATCAGTTTGGCAAGCGCAGCCTCTTCGGTCATATCTCCACCCGAAACAGCCCCTGCCGCGAGCGCCGCAGCGCCACCTGCATATCGTCCCAAGTCCACGTAACTGCGCTCGCATTGCGACACAACCAACGTGGTCACAGCACACGCACCTGCATGTTCAATAAGGTCGACCCATCCGCGCTCACGCATCGGCAAAGTCCCCGTACCGTAGGTTGCAAGCACAAGGCCGCGCACGCCAGCGTCCAGGCCAGAACGAATCCGGCCTGGATCCAAACCCGGGTGTACGTGTACAAGCCAGACATCGCTCGCCAAGTTCATGTCATATGCACCAAGCGCGCTTGGGCCCCGTACGTGCGGCGCCACCGCATCGCCCAAGCCCAACTCCACAAGCGGCGCGCACATAGGGGTTTCGAATGCGCCAAACCCCCATGCATCCACCTTGGTCGCGCGAACCGCACGGAGCGCACGACTGCCAAACACAATCATCACTTCGGGCAGCGGACGAGTCGCGATGTAGGCTGCGTCCGCCAAGTTGCGAGCAGCGTCGCTGCGCACGTCTGACAGAGGTCTCTGCGCCCCCGTAAAAACCACAGGCACTGGAACCGGGCCAAGCAAAAACGCTACCAGACTCGCTCCATACGCCATCGTGTCGGTACCATGAACCACCACGATTCCATCGTAGGTTCCGGCAGAAACCGCCCGGTGAATCTCCGCCGCAATGTACGCCCAATCGGCAGGAATCAAGTCGGCGGAATCCACATTCATCAGCACTCTAGACTCAACCTCCGCAACACGCCCAACGGCAGGCACCTCACGCGCCAAGTCCTTCGCGACGACCCCGAGGCTTGCACGCGTGGCATCTACACCCAAACCGAGGTCCATCGCGATGGTGCCCCCAGTATACAAAAACAACAGGCGCTTTCGGGGCTCAGCCATACGTGCCAAATCGCTGTTTAGAAAACGCGCTGCTCTACTTTGATAATGTCGCCCGCTTGGAGTGGCACATTTGCGTCAGGACCATCGGTAATTGAATCCACGCTCACCAAGACCGTGATGCGCTTGCCTGTTGACAAAAGACGGGTCAAACGCACATGCGAGCTGTCGCCCAAGGCCGTGAACCACCCCGCCTGAGCAATGGCATCGACAAGCTGCAATCCTTGGGTCCAAAACAAAGGTCCAGGGCGCACAACGCTTCCCACGATGTAAACCTTCTTGGCCGCGTAGGCCTTCACCGTCAGAGAAACCTGTGGGCTACGAAGGATCTTCTGCTCCGTCAGCGCCTCTTTGATCTGCGTGGCCAGTTGTTGCGGCTCAAGCCCCGTCACCACGAATGGCTTAATGTATGGGAACTCGAGCATCCCGTCCGAGCGCACTTGGAACTCGTGCGGCAAATCCTTCTCGCCGACCACGTCGACAAGCAAAACATCTCCCGGACCAAGCGCAGAACTGGTGGTGGGAAGCGGGAGGGCATGGAGCGGCGAGGGACGCGCACCGCCGCAACCCAACACCATACACATCAACGCTAGACGCCACTGCGTCCAGATCGGCATGCTCACCAGAACACGCGCACGCCGCCAAAGGCTTGCCAGCGCGTCCACGAAAGATCGAACACACCAAACGGATAGCGAATCTGCGCATCGGTTATATTTTGCGCGTAAGTAAGATTGGCATTGAGCCCAATGCCATTCGAAATGCGGTACTCGGCAAACGCCGCGACTTCGGGCCTCACCACCAAGAACGGCGACACAGGGGAGGCCGAGTTGCCGTTGAATGTCACCGTGGGGTAATTCAGGTAACTCAGCGAGCCCACAATCGACGTGAGAACCTTGTTGCCCCAGAAATAGCTGAGGGATGTGTAGGCCTTGTCGATGCCAACTTGGTCACCCAAATAGCTCACTTGAAAGTCTCGTGTGTAGCCCACTGCAAGAGCCGAATTGCTGCCCTTTTCGCCCCCGGTCTCGAACGACTCACTCTCCATGCGCCCAAAGTACCAGCGCAACTCGACCTGGCCCGTGATGGAATCATACTGTTGCGTGGCAGGGGTTGGATTCTCAATGAAGCTTGCGCCGTAACCCACGGCCGCAGTGCCGGCGACACGATCCGAGATCAGACCATTGACACCAAACCGTGTTCGAAGCGGAATAGAATTCGAGAGCACACTCACAGCGCGTTCGGGCTGCACGTAGTTCACAAAACCCAATACGGTTTCCTGAAACAGCGACGTACGCGGACGAAATCGCCATCGCGAACGCACCGAGATGTCTTGACGAAGATTGCTGTATCCCACAGCGAGCTGGTCCTCAAACAAGAGCGCGGTAAGCGTGTAGCCCACACGAATATCAAAGGTTCCACCGCCCGGCTGATAAACACCCTCAACGCTGGCATAGGGTTGACTCATGTTGAACGAGTTGTCCGGGTCGCCAAAGGCCGTGGCGCGGATGAACCGCGTGTATCCACCTGCCAAGTTAAGCGCCAACGGACGTCCAGGTGAAATACTCAAGTGCACATCTGCCTGGCCGCTTAGATTGCGCTGCTTGGAGAGAGGCTCTTCA
>JAYWGD010000341.1:0-5284 GCA_043778435.1 Myxococcales bacterium
GCCGACGCAAGAGACAGCTCTGCCACGGCGCCCAACTGCTTGCGCACCTCGGTCCGCAATTCGTGCTCTCGCACGGATTCGCGCATCAGCAAGCCCTCCCGCGAAGCCAAGGTGCGCGCGATTTCAGGCAAGGTCTGTAAGCGCTTGCCCCATGTCGCAAGCAACGCGCGCCAGTCGCCCGCTTGCGCATCAACGGCCAACAGATTGTCACGCCACGGCTCCGCCATGTGCGTATGGCCTACACCCGACTCATGAACCAAACGCTCCTCGCACAAGCGAAGTGCCCAAACTGCATGTTTTGGTGCATGTTGCACGCATGCGTCCGCCACCGACTTTCGGGTCACATCGCGAAATGGCGCGAGCGAGGTGGCGTCCCCACCACTCCGGAGCCACGCCCTCGCCGCCGTCGCGATGCGTGCCGGCATAAGCTCGGGGTGCAAAAGCTCGGAGTGCTTATCCATGCACACTGCAAACATTTGAAGGCGTTTCGCGCAGCGCGCGCACCACCTGGCCCTCGAGCGCGGAGAGCAAGTCAAAACGCGCGTCAACCTCGAACGCATGAGCCTCTCCCGCGGCCAACTTTGCAAGATCGATGTAAGTTCGATAGTGGCGGGCCTCACACACAAAGAGCTCGTGATAGAAGATCGCGAGAGCTTGCTCATCTTCCGAAAACGGGCGTTTGCCAAGTTCGTCGACGACCAACTTAAATCTTTCACAGGAGCGCGCTTCGATGAGCGCGCCCACCAGCAAACGATCGACGAGCAAGAACGGATCGTTTGGACGCGATGGAAGACGCATTGCGGCCGTACGGAGATTGGCCGCGTAGGCATTCACACCAGGGAACCCAAGCGGCACACCTCGCTGAACCAAATGATGATGCACCTGCTGAAAGTGCTGCAATTCTTCTGCGGAAAGCGCGGTGAGCGCCACCACCAACTCGGCACGATCCGGATAGCGCGCAATCAACGACATGGCGTTGCTCGCGGCCTTCAGCTCGCAATGCGCATGATCAACCAAAAGCTGATCAAGATGCGCCACCGCCTTTTGGGCCCAGGCGGGATCGGTTGCGTAGTGTAAGCCCAGCATGGCAACATTGGTTTAGCATTTTTTCGTCAGCACTTTCCCGACGTTTTCGCGCAGAGCCACACCGATTGCCCTATGCAGTAAAGAACGACACGGGGTAGCGTTTGAGGCAACATGTTGGACTGGGCACTACGTACATTTCTCGGCTCTTCGAATGAACGCGAACTTAAAAAGCTTCGCCCTCTGGTCGATGAGATTAACGCACTCGAGCCGCAAATGGCGACGCTCAGCGACGAAGAGCTTCAGGCGAAGACGCCGTACTTTAAAGAAAAGCTGAAGGCGGGCGCCACGCTCGACGACATCTTGGTCGAGGCCTTTGCGGTCTGCCGCGAAGCAAGCAAGCGCGTGCTTAAAATGCGCCACTACGATGTACAGCTCATCGGCGGCTTGGTGCTGCACCGAGGTCGCGTTGCCGAGATGCGCACCGGCGAGGGAAAAACACTGGTGGCCACGCTCGCTTGTTACTTGAATGCGCTCGAAGGCAAGGGCGTGCACGTCGTCACCGTAAACGACTATTTGGCGCGTCGCGACTCGGAGCAAATGGGCCGCCTGTATGGCTTCTTGGGGCTCAGCACGGGCGTGGTTGTGAACGCCCAGCAGGACGAAGAAAAGAAAGACGCCTACCAAGCCGACATCACCTACGGCCAGAACAACGAGTTCGGCTTTGACTACTTACGCGACAACATGAAGAGCTCGTCGCTCGAGTACGTGCAGCGCCCGCTGCATTACGCGATCATCGACGAAGCCGACTCCATTCTCATCGACGAAGCACGCACGCCTCTTATCATTTCCGGACAGTCGCAAGCCTCGAGCGAGAAGTTTCAGATCGTCAACGACATGGTGCCTCGCCTGCTCAAGGATGAGCACTACGTGGTGGACGAAAAAGGCCATACCGTCACGCTCACCGAAGAGGGCGTGGACAAGGCACAAGAGCTGCTCAAGCTCGACAATCTTTACAACCCCGAGCACATCGAGACGCTGCACATTCTCAACCAGTCGCTCAAGGCGCACACGCTCTACAAGCGCGACGTGAACTACCTGGTGTCGGCAGACGGCAAAGTGATGATCATCGACGAGTTCACGGGCCGCGTGCTCGCTGGGCGCCGCTGGTCCGATGGCTTGCACCAGGCGGTCGAAGCCAAAGAGAACGTGGAGATTCAGGAGCAGTCGCGCACCGTGGCGACCATCACGTTTCAAAACCTGTTCCGCCTCTACAAGAAGCTCGCCGGCATGACGGGAACAGCCGAAACGGAAGCCGCAGAGTTTCACGGTACGTACAAGTTGGAGGTGAGCACCATCCCCACCAACAAGCCCATTCGGCGTGAGGATTTGCAGGACGTCGTCTACAAGACAGAGCGCGAGAAATTCGTGGCTGTCGTGGAAGAAATCTTGGAGTTTCGTGATCGTGGACAGCCCGTTTTGGTGGGCACCACCAGCGTAGAAAAGAGTTCGGCGGTGGCGCGCCTGCTTGAGAAGCAGGGCATCCCGCATGCGGTGCTCAACGCCAAGCAGCACGAGAAGGAAGCCTTTGTTGTGGCGCAAGCAGGCCGCAAGGGTGCCATCACGGTGTCGACCAACATGGCCGGTCGCGGCACCGACATCTTGCTAGGCGGCAACCCAGAGATGCTCGCCAAGTTGGACTTTAAAGAGCAGGGCCGAGACGAAGACGCAGAGCCGGAGGTCTTCGCCGCACTGATGGCTGAATATGAGCTCGCATGCAGAGCCGAAGGCTTGCAGGTGCGCGAGGCGGGCGGTTTGCACATCGTAGGCACCGAGCGCTTTGAATCGCGTCGCATCGACAACCAATTGCGAGGCCGCGCGGGACGTCAGGGCGACGCCGGCTCCAGCCGCTTCTTCTTGTCTTTGGAAGACGATTTGATGCGCATGTTCGGCGGCGATCGCGTGAAGAGTTTGATGGACCGCATGGGCATGCCGGACGGCGAGCCCATCGAGCACCCATGGGTGACCAAATCCATCGTGGATGCGCAGAGCAAAGTGGAGGCGCGCAATTTCGACATGCGCAAGAACACGCTCGAGTACGACGACGTGATGAACCAGCAGCGCAAAACGGTCTACACCGTGCGCCAACAGCTGCTCGACGGTGCTTACAAGCCCGAACTTTTGGACGACGACGGAAAACCCACTGGCAAAACGCGCACCATCAAGCCTTTGGAGCGGATTGCAACAGAGCTGGAGCAGCCGCTCAAAGAGATGCTTCTTCATCATGCAGCGCAGCAGTCGGGTTCAGATGTGCGGATTGATTCGCTCTCCGGCCTCACCATGAGCCACCTCGACGGAGTGCGCAGCGATGTGTACCAAATCTGGGGATACCGCACGGAGTTCGAGTCGGGCGACGGCAAGGATTTGCCTGCACTGCACAAGCGATTGGTTGCAGAGCTCACGCAATCCATGACTGAGCAGCGAGAGCGTTTGCTTGACTTGATCGACGGCTGCGTAGGCGCCATCGTGCAAGACACCTGCCCCGCGAACAAGAGCAGCGAAGACTGGAACTACGACGAGCTGGAAAAGGGTTTTGCCGAACACTTCGGCGCCAAGCCCAGTGGACATCGCGGCATTCACGATCGCGGCGATCTCGTGCATCACTTGTACACGCAGGCCGAGGCGATCTTTGCAGGCCGCGAAACCGACATGGGCACCGAGCTCAGCCTGCGTGTGTTCCGCCACTTCTACATGACGGAGATCGACAAGCAGTGGGTCGATCACCTCACCAACATGGAACACCTCAAGGACGGCATCGGCCTGCGCGGCTACGGCCAGCGCGACCCCAAACAGGAATACAAAAAGGAAGGCTATGAGCTCTTCGTGACGATGATGGCCAGCGTGGCGAGCACCACGGCCACCAATGTGTTTCACGTCCGTGTGCGCAACCCGCAAGAGGTGGAAGCCATGGAGCGCGAAGACGCCGCACGCGCCCAAGCCCAGCGCATGGCCATGCGGCTTAGCGGCGGCGATATGGATGGCGAAGGAGGCATGTCGGAGATCGCCTCTTCGGTGCTCCCCACCGACGCTTGCCCATGCGGCAGCGGCCTGATGTTCGTCGAGTGCCACGGTGCCGTGTCCGAATTCGAGGCCGCCTCCGAGGTACATCACACACCTCTGTCGGCACCACGCGAAATGGTTGTGCTCGCGAGCGACGAGCCCTGCATTTGCGGCAGCGGCGCGCCGTTCAAAGAGTGCCACGGCAAGCCACCCGAGGACGAGGTCGCTGCAAACGTGTAGAATGCATGGGTAAGAAGATCTGAAAAAGAGGCCACATTTCGCGAGAAATATGGTTTTTTTGGCATCTACTGCTCGCCGCTGCTGTCTTGCGCGCCCTGAACAGGCACGAGCGACTGCGCGCCCGCATCCTCGACCCCGGGCCCGGCATCCGCGCCCACCAATGGCGCGGTGCCCTCCAAGAACACCTCATCCAAAGGCGCCCCCATCGTGGCAGGCGTCACAAGCATGCCCGTCGCCGGATCGATGAGCGCATGCACGACGCCCTCCGGAACCTGAAAGTCCGTCACGGGCTTGCCATCGTGCGCCACCTTCATCCACGACACCCACGCGGGCAGCGCAGTACCACCGCCCGCCTCGGCGCGGCCAAGCGGCAAGCCGTCGTCGTAGCCCACCCACACCGCGGCCACATAGTCGGTCGTGTACCCCACGAACCACGTGTCCTTCGAAGCATTGCTCGTGCCTGTCTTGCCCACCGCGGGGCGCCCCAATGCTTGCGCGCGCGTGGCCGTGCCGTGATGCACCACGCTGCGCAGCATGTCGGTCATGACATACGCCTCGGCGGGCGTCATCACTTGCACCTCGGGCTCTTGAGGCGGCAAGGCGATCTCCACGCCATCGGGCCCCAGCACACGACGAATGATGTGCGGCGGGGCATACACGCCTGCGCCGGCAAAGGTGCCGTAGATGCCCGCCATCTCCATCGGTGACACCTCGTACGAGCCTAGCGCCAGCGACAGGTCGGGCTGCAACGGCGAGCGCACGCCCAGCGCACGCGCCCAAGGCACCACGTTCTCTGGACCTACCGCCGAGAGCACCGCGACAGCGCCAATGTTCACCGAATGCGCCAGTACCTCGCGTAGGCGCATCGGGTCGGCTGCGGTCCAGCCCTCATAGTTCGAGGGTGTGTAATCTCCAAAGGTCCGCGGCGTGACGTCGATCATGCTCGCGGCCGTGAATTGCC
>JAYWGD010000342.1:0-5267 GCA_043778435.1 Myxococcales bacterium
GCGCCGACGGCGACGCCCGACGCCGGTCCCGCGTGTCCCAGCGCGGCGCTTTCCTGGCGACGTGTCGAGGATCTTCGCGGACTGCCGAAGTCCGTGGGCGCGGCGGCCTTCACCCCCGATGGCTTGGTGGCGGCGGTTGTTAACGCGGGGAGCGGAGATGGCCTTGAGCTCTACGAGCGCGAGACCTTGCAGGCGCCCTTCGTGCGATCGCAGTTCGTGCCCAGTGGTTATGTGGATGGCGTGCGGGGACTGTCGCTGTCCGAAAACGGCACGGTGCTTTTGGGTGCAGGGTACAGTCAAAGCGCGCTGGCTGCGCTCAAGCGCCCGGCGCGTGGCGCGCCCTTTGTGGCCATGACGGACATGACGCTCACCGCGGCATTCAACCAAGCTTACCCGCGCAGTTTGGTTGACACGTCGCGGCCAGCCTTGCTGCCTGATGGCTCTGTCGTGGCGTTTACGCGCGCCACAGACGGGCAAGGCGGGTTCTCTGAGAAGTATGTTTGGATGGCCGGCGACGGCAAAGACAAGAGCGCGCAGCTACCACCCCGAATGCGGTTGTTTCTCGGCGCAACCACGGCGGGGCCGCAGGTCGCATGGCAGGACAGCGACGGCAGGGTTCAGCTATCTCGTACCGCGCTCGGGGCGCCGTACGCGGCCGTGCCCTACGCGTCGGTGGGCGCGAGCGGCGTGCTAAGCTTGATGGATCCGTGTGTAGGGGCGTTCGCCCGGGTACTCGATGCGGACAGCAGCAGCGACTTCGTGTTCACGAGATTGGCTCCAAGCGACGAGGTCGCAAAGTTCGTTATGGAAGGGAGCTCGCTTCAATGAGACCTACGCACAAAATCCTCATGTGTTGCGCGGCTGGGGGAGCCCTCCTTGCGGCGTGCTCGGGTGAAGGCGCCCAAGACTTGCGGGCAGGGCTGCCTGCCAACAACGTGGTCGATCGCTGTGCGACCCCGAATGACGACTGCCCCTGCGCGCAGCCGGGCTCCGAAGTCAGCTGCGGCAGCGTGAAAGACAAGAGTGTGGATTACACGCTTTGCCAGTACGGCGCGCGACGCTGTGAAGCGAATGGCCGCTGGGGCACCTGCGTGATTCCGGGAGATGCCCGCTTGGCGTACGTGGGGTTTGGATTGGGGCTGAGCCTCAACGGCTTGGGCACTCCGGTGAATTGCGGCAACGTATGTGACCCCAACTGCATCGGGACCCAGGACACGCCGCTAGGGCTCGACGCGAGCATTGGAACCACCGTTGCAGACTCAGGCCTTACGCTCGCGTCCACAGGCGGAAGCGTCGCCGCTTGTACGGGCATCCATATCGAGATGGCCGAGGGCACCAGCTTGGACACGGCGACGGGCCCTCTGTGGTCTCCGCCCGCCTACGCCACCCTGCACGTCACAAGCATGGTGATGCCTTCGGTGAGCGCCGGCAAGAGCGCCGACTTGCCGCTTCCACTTGCGGGGTCGGCCTTGAAGCGCGTCGTGCCGGCCGACCCGACCAGCAACAGCTATGTGCCGTTCAAGGCGGTGTTCGATCCGCCCGGCTGTGACAGCGACGGCCCGCGTGGCGCCAAGTTCAATGCGGTGCAATGGAGTACCAGCCTGCCCGCGTATGCCGCAGTCGGCGATCGCGGACTTGTAGGCAGCGAAAACGTGAGCGCGCTTTACCTGTTCGGCTCTGTTGGCGGAGCGATGGACGTCAAGCTCCAGGCCGGTACGTTTGCCGCCACGCTTCCTCTGCACCTCCAGGTGGATGTCGACCTCGATCTAGGCCTCGATGGGATGGGGATGCCTCGCACGCCGCAGATCAAGGCCACCATGACGGGCGTCGAAACGCCGGCCAATGCTGCGAGCACCTGGCTCTACCCGCTGCAGAATACACTCTACCCGCTGGGCCTCGAAGCACCCACGCTCATGTGGAACAAGCCCTCTACTGCGCCCGAAAATGCGGCCGCGAATTTCCATACTGCCCTGGTGCACAAAGATGCAGGTGGTCGCGAGGACTTCCGGTTTTCGGTCTACGGAACCGAGCGGAGCGATAAGCCTCGCGCCACCTCGGAGTGGCTCGATGGCGAGGCACGCTACGCGGCAGAATTGGCCACACGCAACCTGTTGAAGCGCCCCGGAGGCGGTGCCGCTGCGTGGGCCGCCTTCGAGCGAACCACGGCTGCGCTTGCGAGCCCAGGCGTGCCCGGTGTTGCCACTGTAGAGCTCGCGCGCAAGGCGGGCGCCGTGTTGGCACGCTCACCGGACCTCAACCTTTCATTCGTGAACGAGGCGATGCAGGGGCGCGTGTATTTTACAAGCTACGGTGAGCGACGCGACACCAGCACGGCTTCGAAGTGGGACGCTATTTGGCCGCTCGAGAAGTTCTACGACACGAAGCAACAGGCGGTCGCGAGTACTTACTCCTCGAATTTTTGTCCGACTTGTCACTCGGTTTCGGGCAACGGAAAGGTGTTTCTCTCAGTAGGCCGCGGCCTCGGGTATGGCACGTATGCTGCCGGCATCTCTTATGTGACAGGAGACGGCGCCGCGCGAGGCCCATGGGACGTGACCGACACCACGGTGGCTAACGACACGTGCAACAGTGCGGCGATGATTTCTGGCACAGAGGCCTCACGCAAGCTCTGTCGCAGCAACAACTATGGCACGGCCGGCGGCGGCGATCGCCGCGTCACGGACGGCGCCACGTTAGATCAACTTCGAAATTCGGACGCCACACGCGCCGACTGGTTTGACAGCGATGTGGGGCAAGCGATGTACGGCGATGCAGCGCCCGCACACACGTGGGACTGGGGCACCGACCGGATTCGCAATCAGGGCCAGGGGTCTTCTCTGTGGGTCGACGACTTGAACACCGACGCTGGAGGCACCGGCACGCACAAGCATGGCCGCCGTCCGCACGGACGCTCCGACGGTGCCAACGGCGCCGGTTGGGCGGCGCTTACCTTCGACGGTCGGTTCTTTTTGCAGGGCAACTCGCTGTGGGGAAACACGTGGGGCGAGAGCCAGAATTCTCTGCAAAAAGATCGCTTCGACGGCAGCCCTTTCTTGCTCATGGAGATTGGCCGGCCCATCATGCTTTCCGGATCGAGCGCGGCCACGGTGAACCGTTGGTCCTCCTTCCGCAGCAGCTGGAACGGCCTCGCCCGATGCCAAGATTCCATGTCGGGCACACCGCGCTTTTGGTGCGATGTCACCCCTAACTCTGTGAGCGGCGTATCGGGCCTCACCGGCAAGCCTTTGGTGTTGCCCGTGTTCTCCCCGCCGTCGAACACGGCCGAGGGCGCAGCGCAGACAGGCGAAGTGTTTGCCGCCATCTTGGGCGGACCCACCTCGGCCTATGGCTTGGGCGGCAGCGGCGCCACGGCCGCGACCGCCGTCGTGGTGGCGCCGGTCACCCGCGGCACCAGTGCGTTTGGCGAGGCTGTGGAGGGCGCATCGGGGCTCGCCGCACGCACGGCGGATGGCCTCAGCGTCGGCACTCTTGCAGTCGCCGCATCGCTAGCGGGCGCCGAGAGATATCAGTCTGTGACGATCGGCGGAGCCGGCGATCAGTTGGTGGCGCAAGTCGGCACGGGCCGCCTGCCTGGCACATCCAATGGGTGCCACGACACGGGCGGAAACCTCATCCGCGAGTATATGCGTTGCAAGAACAAGAACGAGGCCGGGTTCGACCCCAACGTTGACCATAAGGGAGCAGCAAACCGCTATCGGGAGATGCTGTTTCCCACAACTGCAGTTCCCCACTGCTACGACACGTCGGGCGGGGAGATGCCGCGCGTGCTTCCGTGCGACAACGCGACCGATACCTTTCACGACCGCGATGCGCACCCCACGATGGGCACCTTCCAGCGCAGCAGTGCATCGACCTACATGGTGTCCGTTTGCCGTGGCGCGTCGGGCACGGCCGGCGTGTACATGAGCGACGCGCTGAGCCCCTTGGGCTCGTTCCCCACGCCCATTGCCTGGTACGCCTACGTCACGGGCGACAGCAGCCAGTGCACCGCGGCGCAGCAGACCTACGGCAGTGTGACCGCGCTTAACGCGAGCCATCCTTCGAAGCCGCGCCGTAGCGTTTGCGAGAACGACGACACGTACATGGGCCTGCGACCGTTTACGGTGTTGGGCGTCACCACGCTCCAGCACGTATGCGCCGCGATGGACCGCTATGAGGTGATTCGCTGTACGGGCGGCGCCTCACCTACCTACCAAACCGTGGTGGATGGTGCGCTGGCCGTCGAATGCTTGACCACGCGCGCCACTGCGGCGGAAAGCAGCTCCGACAAGTACATCGGCCCCGGCGACGCCGCGCAGCCCATGTCCTACTGCGTTCGCGCCGACAGCTCCAAGTACCGCGTCCACGGATGCAGCAACGTGGCCGCCGCGGGCAAGTGGGTGAAGTCGGTGTGCGACGACGGAGCCAATGTGATTGGGACTTCGGAGGACGCAGACTGCCGCGCAGCCAGCGGGCGCTTTATTGATGCACGTGGCGGTCTTGCCGGCTCAGGCTTTGGCTGGGTCGACAGCTATATGCAAAAGGCGAGCGCCGCCGGCGGCTCGTGGCAAAGCACGCCGCTTCTCAATGCGTCGCCGGCTTCGCCTGCAACCACGGTGGCCACGCGCAAAGACTACTTCCCGTCGTTGTACGGCGAGCGCGTTGGCGGCTTCAATTGGCTCCTGTTTTCGAGCGCGCGGCCCTACGGCAATGCCTATAGCAATGACGTCGCCTCTCCCATCGCCGGCCTCGGCGCGAACAACGAGGCGGCACTGTGCGGTGGCTCGGACATCACCAAGACCTACGCGCAGACGCTGCTTTGGGGCTCGGCGCTCGACGCACCAAGCGCGGCCAATGCCGGGCTCGATACCTCGCATGCGCCCTTTCTTCTGCCTGGCCAAGAGTTTGGCTTGGTGTGTGCCAACTCCAGCGCCACCGCGGATTGCGCAACGTCGTCGAATCCGGATTGTATGAAGCGTCAGGTGTCGCTCTCAGAGCGCCCGGTGTGGGTCAAGTCGGCGTGTAGCCCTACGATCCTCACGGGCAATGGCAGCGCCAGCGCACAGTGCGACGACAACGGCGACTGCTGCGACAGCGCCGCCAAGTGCTCCTTCGATTTGCCGGCCACCAGCAGCGATCCGTACACCGGGTTTCGTCACTGCCGCGTGCCAGCGCCCGTTTGCGCAGGCCCCACCGACAATCGTACAGGCCTGGCCTGCGCAACCAACGCCGACTGCTGCGGGCTGAGCTGCTCGGCCTACATTTGC
>JAYWGD010000343.1:0-1898 GCA_043778435.1 Myxococcales bacterium
ACGCAATCCGCGCTGCTCGAAGCCATGGGCGAAGGCCAAGTGTCCGTCGAAGGAGTGGCACGTCGTTTGCCCGAGCCCTTCCTCGTACTCGCGACCCAAAACCCCATCGAATCTCAAGGCACGTACCCATTGCCCGAAGCGCAGTTGGATCGCTTCTTGGTCAAGGCACTGGTCAAATTGCCCGATGTAGACACGGAGGCACGCATTGTACAGTTGCATGCTGCAGGCTTTGATCCCTCCAACTTGGACGAAGTCACTGTGCGCATGGATCTCACGACCGTGGCCGCCATGACCACGGCTGCCGCAGCCGTTCATATCGACCCCGTGGTGGTGCGCTACTTGTGCGAGATCGTGGCCGCCACACGCAAAGATCCTGGGCTCAGCATCGGCGCTTCACCGCGCGCAAGCATCGCGCTTCTCAAAACATCACGGGTGCTCGCGCTCTCCGAAGGCCGCGCCTACGTCACCCCCGACGACGTCAAGCGCCAGGCGCTCGCAGTGCTTCGCCACCGTGTGGGCTTGCACCCTGACTCGGAGCTTCAGGGCGCCACCGAAGACGGCGTCCTTGAGCAGATCCTTCGCACCGTCCCTACGCCGCGTTTGCAGTGAGCCAAGCCGAAGCCCAATGAGTCCCACACCCCGCACCGCCACACTTGTGTACATTGCATGCGTCGTTGCGGCGTTTGCGGTGCTGTGGCCTGTTGCGGCGTGGTTGGCCTACGGAATCGACGTATTCTCTCTCGCCTTGGTTGCGATTGATGCGGTTCGGTTGTGGCGCGGCGGCATTCTCATCGAACGTGAGGTCCCTAAAGTGCTGAGCTTGGGCCGCGCCCAAAAGGTCTGGCTTCACGTGCATAGCTCACGCAAATTGCGTGTTGTGGTGGACGACGACTACCCGGAAACCACCGAGCGTACGGGGCTGCCTTTCACGCTTACTTTGGTACCTGGTGAACGCGCCAGCGTAGGCTATTCGTTGCGCCCCACGGTGCGCGGTGTTCTCAACTTTGCAAACGCGCACGCGCGCATACTTGGTCCATGGGGCTTGGTGTCGCGCGTGGTTTCCGTGCCGGCCGCGAACGAGGTGCGCGTCTATCCCGATGTGCACGGCGCACGCGCACTGGCGCTCACCGAGCGACGACGCGGCCGCGACGCGGCCCTCGGCAGCCTACGCGCACGACGCGGCGACGACGAGCTCTCCCTGCTCCGCCCCTATGTCGACGGCGACCCGATGAAGCGCATCGACTGGCGCGCCAGCGCACGACGCGAAGAACCCATCACACGCGAGCTCGACGCCCAAACCGAAGACACGATCGTGTTCGCCGTCGATGTAGGCCGCAGCATGCGCGGAATGTCGGGCGGGCTGCACACGCTGGACCACACACTCAACGCCGCCATGTTGCTCGCACACACGGCGGCGCGCATGGGCGACAAGGTGGGCCTATGTGCCTTCGACACGGAGCTGCACGCGTGGGTTCCGCCTCAACGCGGCAGTCGCGGACCACGAAGTATCGCAGCGCGCGCCTTCGATCTGCAGCCTTCGCATGCACCGGCCGACTACGCCTTGGCGGCCGAGCATTTGCTCAAGCGATTGACGGGCCGCGCATTGATTGTTGTATGCACGCATGTGCTCGACAGTGACGCGGGTGCCGAGCTCACGCGCGCGGTGGCACGTTTGCGCACACGGCATGTGGTGTTGTGTTTGGCCATGCAAGATGCCGACGTAGAGGCCCTGGTAGAGACACATCTCCCCGGCAAGGCGGAGCTCGGCGTGCACGCTGCAGCAGCCGAAGACTTGATCGCGCGCTGCGCACGGTTGCACGCCATGGCGCACAGCGGCGTGCTTGTGGTCGATGTTCCCAAAGCAGAGGCGGCACCCGCTTTGGTGCGCAAATACATGG
>JAYWGD010000344.1:0-1895 GCA_043778435.1 Myxococcales bacterium
CGCCAGTGAGCCGAGGAGATGGCGCGTCCTGGTGGATATTTTTCGTGGGTGGCACGCCTAAAGGCGCGCACGACCCGACCGGCGGGACGCCGGCGGTCGTTCCGAATCCACCAGGACGCGCAACACACATGGGGAAGGCGGCAGTCGGCGCGAAATGCGTCGCTTGGGCGTGCTCGCGTACAGTCGTACGCTGTGCGCGTGCCTGCGCTAGCATTTCGGCCTCTGCTCGCCTTCCCCTTGCGTGTTGTTCAGATCTTGGGGTTGTGGGGCTTGCGAGAGCTTGCGCGTTGCGCTCGCCCGGAGAGAGGGCTGGCGCCTTGCCGGAACGGGAGACGGCGTTGCGAAATGGTCGTTTTGTTGGGAGTGGAGGGTATGCTAGCCAGAAAAGGCGCAGTTTTTGCGTGGGTTTGACTTTCGGAGATTGAAATGAATTTTTCTATGCGCGTGATTCTCATCGCTTCGATGCTCGGTGGCATTGCGGCTTGTACGACGGCCACCTCCACCATCTCGCCCGACAATGCGGCGCGCGCGACTGCGATCGCAAAACTGACGGGCTCGGCGTCGGCGGGTTCTGTTGTCTATTCGTCCACCGGGAGGTGTTTGAGCTGCCATGGTGCGGACGGCAAAGGTCAGCCGGAAGTCGACCTTGCTGAGCCTGCGAAGAACGACCCGGTCGCAGGCCTTGCAGGCTACGTGCTCAACGGCATTGCCCCGAAAATGCCTAGTGCATCTTCACTCAGCGATCAGCAGATTGCAGACGTCGTTGCGTACCTCAAAGCTACCTACGGCAAGTGAGCGCTGAAGCCCCTCCCGCTTTGCGCTTGCGTGATTTCATAGGCTTTGCGGCTGCGGTGCCTCCCCAACAACGGGTGGGGCCTTTCTGTTTTGAGGCGCGTATCGCGGTGCTGTAACATCTCAGCGCCCGTCGCTTTTTGAGGAGCTCTCCAATGTCCATCGTTCTCTATCATCACCCCTATTCGCGTGCGGCCACCGCACTTTGGATGCTAGAGGAAGTCGGCGTTCCCTACGATCTTCGCGACGTAGACATCATGAAGGGTGCACAAAAGTCTGCAGAGATTTTGGCACTTAATCCCATGGGAAAGCTGCCAACGCTCACCGACGACGACCTCGTTGTGACCGAAGTCGCAGCCATCGGTTTGTACCTTGCAGATCGCTACGCTTACGGTCGTCTCGCGCCCAAAGTGGATAGCGCGGAGCGCGGCACTTACCTGCGCTGGTCGCTGTTTGCGCCCTCGGTCATCGAGCCCGGTGCCATGGCAAAAATGTTGGGCTGGACCTACAAAGATGGCCAAGCTGGCTGGGGCTCCAACGAGGCCATGTTGAACTCTATGCAGAGTGCACTTTCTCATGGCGACTACATTTTGGGCGATACCTTCTCGATGGCCGACGCTATCTTTGGCGGCACGCTACGCTACATGCTGCAGTTTAACATGATCGAGGCTCGCGATGTGTTCACCAACTACGCGGCGCGGCTCGGTGAGCGCCTTGCAATGAAGCGTGCCGATGCCCGCCATGCTGAATTGCTCGTGTCTTTGGGGCTTTCTCAAAGCTAGACAATTTGCTGGTCATTGTGCCAAGTCTGACAACGAACGCCATGAACGACTCGGTCATTCCGCTCCCATTCCACCGCCTCGAAGGTGAGGCCACGGTGCGTCGCATTGCAGCGCGCTTTTACGACTACATGGACACCACGGAGCCCGACCTTGCGCGCTTGCACGGACTTGATGCAGACGGCCGCGTGGAGGCCGGCGTGCGCGATCGCTTCGCTCTCTTTCTCATCGAATGGCTTGGTGGCCCAGAGGCCTACTCACCCACGCACGGCCATCCCCGTCTGCGGATGCGACACGTTCATGTACGTATCGACGCCGCCATGC
>JAYWGD010000345.1:0-5237 GCA_043778435.1 Myxococcales bacterium
ATTTCGCTGCTATTGGCAGTGCTAAGGCTCGATTCAAGTATGGGCAACTCGCCACTAAAACCGCTTGTGGCCGAAACCCTGATGTTGGTTAGCCGAAAATAAAGTCGCGTTTGCGTAGCGATGATAGGTTGCGGCTGGTGATGTCCTCGTCTCGGCAAACTTGCTCTTTGCGCTTGGTGTTGGCCCTTGGCGCCGCTCATGTAGCCCCCGCTTTTGCCGAAACGCCCAATGAGAAGAAAGCCGATGCACTCTACACGGAGGGCAATGGCTTGTTTCAACGAGGGCGATACGAAGATGCGCTGAAGCGCCTGGAGGAGAGCCAAGCCCTAGATCCCGGCACAGGCACGTTGATCATGCTTGCATCATGCAATGAAAAGCTTGGCCGATGGGGCCGAGCATATAGGGCCTTTCGCGACGCACGGACGCAATCCTTGGCGCAGCACAAAGACGACCGCGTGAAGTACGCGGATGAGCGGCTCGAGGTGCTGCGCGACAAGGTCATCATGTTGGTGGTCACACGCGCAGGCTCTGCGCCAGGTGAGCGCCTGCTCATCAACGACGCGCCCTACATGGTAACGGCGGGGGATGAGGGCATGCTCTTGGAATTGGGCGAGCACAGGCTTCTCTACGAAGCGCCCGATCACCTGTCGCAACGGCTGTTCTTGAGCGGCCTCAAGGGGATTCAACGGGTCGTGCTGCCAGCTTTGCAGATGCGGCCCACTGCATCATCCAAACTTTTGGGGGCAGCCGAAACCAAGGGTGGTGTTCCAACGTGGGCGTGGCTTGTAGGCAGCGCCGGTGTGGTCACGCTAGGCGTGGCAGGTGCGGTTCAACTTGGTGCCCTGTCGGATGCAAGGGTGCGGGACGACGCGTGCAAAGAAGGCAACGCCCTCTTATGCGCCAGCGCGCACAAGGATGCGGCGCGTGCCGAGCTTACCGCCATCGTTTTGGCAAGCACTGGCGTCGTACTCACAGGCGCCGGTATTTATGGCATCCTGACGGCCCCACCGAAAACCGAGGCTTCCGCCGCAGTTCGTCTGAGCCCTTGGCTGGGTACCACCAATGGCGTGCAAGTAAGCGGGTCTTGGTGAGCATGAGCAGCGACGCTCCACTTGCGTTCTTACTCTCAGCCGCGCACATCGATGGCACGCATCGTCTCTTTGATACCGAAGCGCGGCGCATAGCCCAACGCCTCGCGTGCGCGTTCGTCTCGCACCATGCACACGTAGCGAATGTGATCCAACTCGGGCACGGGGAAGTTGGTGAGGCGCAAAGACCACATCTTCTTCATCATGCTCGTCAACAACGAGTGCGGCACGGGAAGCGCTGTCCGTCCGGCAAGACGGATGGCTTCCGACAGAGGCAGAGCGTCGGGCCCTGCAACGTTGAAGATACCGCGCACGCCTGGCGCGAGGCTACGTGTCAGGCACTGAATGACATCCAATTCGTGCATCACTTGAACCATCGGATCAAAGCCAAGCAGGGTAGGCGTGGGGCTAAGCCTGAAGTAGTTCGACGGGGCGTTTCGTACTTTGCCCAAGATGTGCACGGGCCGAAGAATGACGGTCTCGGTGCTTGGATGCTTCCAGAAAAATCCCTGTGTCAGTGTGTCAACGTCGATGAGATCGCGCATCGAATTGGCGCGCGCGCCCGACAGAAGCGGGCGGCCTTCGTCCAAGAATTGCGGGTTGTCTGGGGCCGGACCATAGACGTTTGCACTGGAGAGCACGATCAGCTTTTTGACTTCGTACTTGGCGGCGTACTCGAGCAGTTTGCCGAGCCCGACTACATTCCATTCATGATGTTCCGCCGCGCTCATTCGGGGATCGTGCATCACGCCCAGATGAATTACGGCGTCTGGGCGCTCGGTGCGAAACACATCTTGCAGCTGGCGTTTGCGCAAATCTACGGGCACGTGGATCACGTCTTTTGGCCGCTCCGCAAAAGGGCGCCGATCTACGCCAACCACCTGATGCTCCCTGTGAAGAGCCCTGCACAACTCTTTGCCGAGGCGCCCGCAGATTCCTGTGACCAAGACTTTCATGATGTGTCCTTGCCTGGCGTTAAAAGAAGATGCTCGTACGGGCGTCGAGGCCGTGCGCGATTAAGCGACTCAGTTCGGTGCGCACTTGTTCGACCTTCATGCGAATCACGGCATCCTCGTCTTCAAAATCGCCTGCAAACTGCATAGGTTTCCCAAAGTGCAATCGGTAGCGCGTGGGCAGTGGAAGCTGGCCACCAGGGATGAGCAGCTGAGGAATCACCGGCAGGCTGGGCATGCCAAACATCTTTCCGATGTAGCCAAGGTTGGCGAGTGAGA
This sequence comes from Myxococcales bacterium, assembly GCA_043778435.1. Lineage (GTDB taxonomy): Bacteria > Myxococcota_A > Polyangia > Polyangiales > Polyangiaceae > JAAFHJ01. The sequence continues at coordinate 2,321 of JAYWGD010000345.1, forward strand.
TGTACTGCTCTTCTCCCCCGATCACAGCTACGGGAACGATGGGAGTCCCCGTCTCGATGGCTAGGCGCATGAAGCCAAGACCAAAGTCCTGAAGCTGATATCTCTTAGAAAAAGGCTTGGAAATGCCGCGCACACCCTCCGGAAAGACGAGCAGTGCTTCGGCGCGCTGAAGCAGCTCTTTGGCATTCTCTTGGATGCCAACCACCTGACCCACGCGTGAAAAAAAAGTGGAAACAAAGGGTAGTGATTGCGACCACCGCTCGACCATGGCGCGTACGAATCGTGGAGGCTCGACGTCCATGAACATGGCCGCTCCAATGAGCGCGCCGTCGATGGGGATCTGGCCCGAATGGTTGGCGACAAGAAGCACGCGCCCCTGTGGCAAGTTCTCGCGTCCGAACACTTCGGTTCGAAAATAGTTTCGGTGCAGGAGGCCTACAATAGACAGGGTGCGCTTGACCCATTCTGGATCCAATCCAAACGGATCGCGGCCATCGCCATGGCTGCGTGGCACACGTGCTATGCGCGCATCAAAGTCTTCGCCTAACCAGTCGCTCATCCATGCGTCGACTTCGCCAACACCCGCTTCACGCATGCCGCGAAGCCGAAGCAGCGTTTCGCCCAACGCCGATGTCACGTGCGGCAACGAGGTTCGGACCATGCGGACGGCGTCTTGCAACGAGGGATTCACGCGTGAAAGCTTGGCACAGCTAGGGTGGTCTGTGGGAAAGTCTTGATGCCAACGATGTTCGAACCTCCGCCCCGGCTCAAACAAGGCTCACGCGTCGCCGTGGTGGCGCCATCGGGTCCCGTTCCAGAAGAGCGTATGCTTGCAAGCCTCGCTTGGCTCAGAGAGCGCTATGACGTGTGGCTTCCCGGATCATTGTTCGATCGGGAGGGCTATCTGGCGGGCATTGATGAGGTGCGGGCTGAGGCGCTTTCTGCTGCGATGCTCGACCCAAAAACGCGCGCCATCGTGTGTGCGCGTGGAGGCTATGGCGCGGGACGCATTGTCGGCGCATTGCCATGGGAGAAGTTTGCTGCGCAGCCCAAGTGGATCGTTGGCTACTCGGATGTCACGGTGTTGCATGCGGAATGCACGCGTTTGGGCGTGGCCTCTCTGCATGCCGACAACGCGGGGACTTTGGCTCGCGCTTCTGCGGCCGAACAGTTGGCATGGCTTCGCGCGCTAGAGCACGGTGAGATGGATCCGTGGCAGAAGCTCTACGCACTGCGCGCCGGGGACGTCGAAGGCACGCTTGTAGGCGGCAATTTGAGCCTGCTGGTTGCGCAAGCCGCCGCCGGGCGCTTGGTGTGGCCCGCGGATGCGATCGTTGTGATCGAAGACGTAGGCGAAAAGCCGTACCGCGTGGACCGCATGCTAAACGCATTGCGGGACCGCTTGAGCGTATGCCGCGCGGTGGTCTTCGGGCAGTTCTCCGACTGCAATGCCAACGCGGACGGCGTGACGGTGGCGGACGTCTTGAGCGACTTTGCCAACCGCGTGAGCGTGCCTGTGTATGGCGGTGCGCCATTCGGGCACTGCGTGAACAATGCACCTATCCTGCTAGGCGCTTATGCGAGGTTAATCGGCGGAACGTTATCGTGTGGCGTTGGGGGAGCGTGAGCGTAGGGCGTCGGCCGCGCACGCATCAAACCATGCCGCGATCTGCCCTGGGAATGGCCACATCCAGCCGTAATCCGGGCCGCAAAATCGCTCGATGAGCCAGGGCTTTAGCGCCATCATCTCGCGTTCGCCGAACACCTCAAGCGTGGCGCGTAGGGTCTCCTCGTAAGCCTCCCATTCGATGCGTGCCCGTCCCCAGCATGCGCCAAGAGGGAGGCCTCCAACCAGGTAGCGTAGCGCCATGCCGATCTCGCCGTAACGCGCACGTTGCTGCAAATGTACGCGCTCGTGGCGAAGCAGCACGTAGCAGGCCTCGTCCGACATTTGGTCCCATGCAGGGCATACCCAAAGCGCGCCGAACATGACCGTATGGTAGCGCGACAAATAGGTGCGCATTCCACCCAATGTCACCACGCGCAAAAACATGCCTACTGCACGCTGTATCGGGTCCCCCGCTTTGTAGCGCACATGAAACCTTTCAAAATCACTCTCCATTCTCGCTAAAAACGCGGCCGACGTTGGCCCTCGGGCACTGGCGCGTTTCATGCGAAGACATCACCCATATTCACGCCGCGGCCATTGACCCAATCGGCGGCACGCAGAGGCTTCTTGCCCTCGCATTGCACGGTGTCGAGTGAGACGAGTCCGGCGCCCGTGAGCACCAGGACACCGGACTTGTCGGCAAGTACGACGGTTCCGGGCACGCCCGGTTGGGAGGCGAGCGACACGATGCGTGCAGCATGCACCTTGATCGTTTGACCGTGCAAGGTGGTCCATGCACCTGGCCATGGGCTCATCCCACGCACATGATTGTGAACTCGGCTGGCGCCCGCCGTCCACGAGATGCGCCCGTCCTCTTTCTTGAGCATGCGCGCGTGGGTCGCAAGCCGATTGTCTTGGGGCGTGCCTTGCAGGGCACCCGCCGCGTAGCGCGGGACCTCGACACGAACGAGCTCGGCAGACATCTCAGAAAGTCGCATGTAGAGCGCACCCGATGTCTCGTTTGGCGCGATGCCCGTGCGTGCAACCTCGAGCACATCTCCTGTGTCCAAACCCTCATCCATTCGCATCAAACACACGCCGGTCTCGGTCTCACCGTCGACGACAGCCCACGTGATGGGGGCCGCACCGCGATACTTTGGGAGTAACGATGCGTGTAAATTCACACATCCTAGGCGCGGAGCATCCAGAACCTCTTTGGGCAAAATACGTCCGTAGGCAATCACCACGGCCAACTCCACTTGCTGGGCCCGCACCCATGCGGCGAACTCGCCGTTTCGGAGTTTGGTC
>JAYWGD010000346.1:0-5236 GCA_043778435.1 Myxococcales bacterium
TCACATTCGTCTCGCTCGCTCCGGCGCCAAAAAAGCTCCCTTCTACCGTTTGGTCGTGACCGATCAGCGTAGCCCACGCGGCGGCCGCTTCCTCGAGCAAATCGGCACGTACAACCCATCCGACAACGCTTCGTTGGTCATCGACTCAGAGCGATATGGGTACTGGACCGGCGTTGGAGCCAAGCCCAGCGACACCGTGGCCGGCCTCGTCAAGGCTGCCAAGGTCGCGAAGTAAAGTCCCGCAATGGCGCTCAAAGAACTGGTCTCCACCATCGCGAAGGCGTTGGCTGACAATCCTTCCGACGTCTCAGTGACCGAGATGGAAGGCGAAGGCAGCACCTTGCTCGAGCTTCGCGTCGCCAAGAATGACATTGGCAAGATGATTGGTCGCGACGGCAAGACTGCACAATCGATCCGCACGATCATCGCCGCAGCAGCCAAGCAGGGCCAGCGCGCGCACCTCGATATCCTGGACTGACTTTGAGCACCTCCAACCCCGACGCAACGTGGGTACCCTTGGCGGAGATCGCACGACCCCATGGGGTCCAAGGCGAGCTCCGCCTTCGGCTTTTCAACGCGGACAGCGATCTCTTGCTCGACGTCGACGAAGTGCTTTTGCGCCTCACCGACGGCAAAGAGCACGAGGTCTCTGTGGACCGTGCGCGCCGCGCAGACGATGCCATCTTGATGCGCTTGCACTCGGTGAACGATCGCAACCGCGCAGACGAGTTGCGTGGCGCGCAGGTCTGCGTACGCCGCAGCAATTTCCCGAAGCTTGACGAGGGAGAGTTTTACGTAGGCGACATCTTGGGCGCCCGCGTTTCACTTGGCGAAAATCAGAGCTTCGGTATCGTCAAAGACTATCGCAACTACCCATCTGTGGATGTATTCGTCATCCAGGTGGAGGGCGGCTTGCTCGAAGTGCCCAACCGCGAGGGCTATGTGCTGTGGATTGATGCGCAGGGCGGCGAGGTGGCGCTCGAGAGCATCGAGGGACTAGAGCTTGAGCCGCAAAATCCAGGCCGCGCCTCGCGAGAAGATCGTGAAGCGGAGGCTTTGCGTCTCAAGGCCCGAAAGTCCAATCCTTAGCGCCGCGTCGCGCCCGAACCAACGCCATGCGCATCGACATCGTCACGCTCTTTCCTGAGCTCTTTGCTGATTTTGTGCGGCTCAGTTTTGTGGGGCGCTCTGTGAGCGGTGGCCAGGCCGAGATTCGCTTGGTGCAGCTGCGAGACTTTGGCTTGGGCAAACACAAGAACGTGGATGATACACCTTTTGGCGGCGGCAGCGGTATGGTGCTTCGCAGCGATGTGGTGGTGCCCGCCATGGAGGCTTGTGATGCGCCTACGCGTCCGCGCCGCATTTTGCTTACGCCTCAGGGCGCGCCGTTCACGCAAGCCATTGCAACCCGTCTGTCGCAGGAGCCAGCTATTTTGCTGATGTGCGGACGCTACGAGGGCTTTGACGAACGCGTGCGCAGCCATGTGGACGAAGAGATCTCGCTTGGAGACTTTGTGATGACCGGCGGCGAGGTGGCGGCCATGGCCATCGTCGAGGCGGTGGTGCGTTTGCTCCCAGGTGTCTTGGGCAATGCAGACTCGGTGGTCGAGGAGTCTCACGGCCCGCAAGGGCTGCTCGAATACCCGCAGTACACGCGGCCTATCGATTTTCGCGGCGCTCACGTGCCGGAGGTGTTGGCCTCTGGCAATCACAAGCTCATCGATGCATGGCGGCATCAACAATCTGTAGAACGCACGCAGTTGCGCAGGCCCGACATGAGCGTGCGCAGACCCGTAGACGCGCCACCCAAGAAGAAACGCAACCCATGAGTACACTGCACATTGGCCTGGTTCACTATCCCGTGCTTGGCAAGGATGGCGCCGTGGTCACCTCGGCCATCACCAACTTGGACATCCACGACATCGCCCGCACCGCAAAAACCTACGCGGCGGCGAGCTATGAACTGGTGCACCCTATCGCCGAGCAGCGCGCTCTGGTGGAGCGCATCTGCGACCATTGGACGGAAGGCAGCAGCGCGCGCCGTATTCCTCGTCGCAAAGAGGCGCTGGCTCTCGCGCGCACGGCCGTGTCATTGGATGAGGTCTACACGCGATTGGGGGGCCGCGAAAACATCGACGTGTGGGTCACTGCAGCGCGCGCGCAGGGCGAGACGCTCTCGTTCCCCGATGCGCGCGTGCGATTCGCGACCGCCCAAAAGCCCGTGCTAATCTTGTTCGGAACGAGTTGGGGCCTCACGCCCGAAGTCGTCGCAGCAGCCGATGTAGGCCTCGAGCCCATTCGCGGCCGCAGCGACGACTTCTACCATCTGAGTGTGCGCGCAGCCGTGGCGATCATCCTCGATCGCGTTTGTGGCCCACGCTAAAGCGGCGCCCTGCGATGAGGGAATTCGCTTCCTCAACTCTCCACAAGCGCAGGCATCACGACGAGTCCGCCGGGCTTGGCTGCGGTGGCGTCGAGTAGGACCACGCGTGCGTCGGAGGCCGCTTTGGCATGAACGAACTGCATGCGCTTTGCAACCAATCCCGCGTCGTGCAGGCAGCTTAGCAAGCGCTGAAGCTCGCGTGCAGGGTACACGCATACGAAGCGCGCACGTGGCCCCATGTGCGCGCGCGCGGCTTTCACGAATGGCAACAGGGCCCCTTGGCGCGCGCTGCCGGCTTTGCTTTCTCGGCCCGCGCCGGGCTCGGTGTAGGGCGGATTGCTGACGACCAGATCAAAGCGCTTCAGGAGCGCGAGTTCGTCCACCTCCGAATGCTTGCATGTTGCACGTTCGCTCCAGCCCTGGGCCTCGATGCTGCGGGTCGCGAAACCAAGATAGCGCGGCTCGTGGTCGACGAGGGTCACGTGCTCCGCGGCATCAAGATGCAAAAGCGACAAGCCCACCGCTCCCACGCCAGAGCCCAAGTCGAGTGCGGTATACACCTTTTTGGAGGAGGCGAATCTGGCCAGGTGTACGGCGTCGACGTTAAAGCGATAGCCCTCTCCGTGGCGTGGCTGGTACAGCGCGAGCGTGCCTTCCCAAAGAGTGTCCAAGGTGCAATCGTCAGGCCCCATGTCGCCTCCGGATATCACACTGCGCGTGCGTGAGGCAGCCAAGCTCTATGGCTTCGATGCCGTAGGCATCGCACGCGCCGATCTGCCTTTGACCGATGACCATGCGCGCTATGCGCAGTTTGTCGCCGCCGGCATGCATGGAGAGATGGCGTACTTGGCCGAGAACAGCGAGGCGCGCAGACGCTTGGACACGCCGCTGATGCTCGAGGGCGCGCGCAGCGTGGTGTGCCTCGCGCGCAAGTACAGGCGGGGCGACGAAGAGGCCGATTCGCCTTTTGCGCAAACGGTGGCTCGCTATGCTCGCGGCCGCGACTACCACAACCATGTGCGCCGCAAGCTGCGTCAGCTCGCGGGTTTTATGAGGCGGATGGGCACAGAAGAGTCGCCAGTTCGGGCGCGCCCCCTGTGTGACGACGCGCCCATTTTAGAGCGCGCTTGGGCCGCGCGATCGGGCTTGGGTTTTGTGGGCAAGAACGGCATGCTGATAGTGCCTGGGCAGGGTTCGTTCGTGCTTTTGGGGGAGGTCATCACCACTTTGCCGATGGTGTATGATGCACCCATTGAGGAGCGCTGCGGCAGCTGCACGAGGTGCTTGGATGCCTGCCCCACGCAAGCTTTTACGGCCCCATGGGTGCTAGATGCACGCAAATGCGTGGCCTACCTGACCATCGAACAACGTGGCCCAATCCCGGATGAATTGCAGGATGGCGTGGGAGACCATCTGTTTGGTTGCGACGATTGCCAAACGGTGTGTCCGTTTAATGCTGGGCGCAATACACGTATCTTGGGGGCCGAGCCCGGCACGACGTTTACGCCGCACACCAAGTGGGACAACGTCGCCATTGAAGACCTGCCTTCGCTAACCGAGGATGTGCTGACGGAGCTCGCCGCCGCCAGCCCGCTGTCACGTGCACGGGCCGCTGGTCTTCGGCGCAATGCGCTGGTCGTGTTGGCCAACCGCGCGCGCCGTAGAGGACAGGCTGCAAAGTGATAGGCTAAGCTCAACATCGCCATGCATCCTTTGTTCGAACGTGTACGCGCAGGAGAAATGCCCGCGATTGCGCGCGCGCTTCGTCTGGTCGACGATCGCCGCGGGGAGTACGAACAACTCTTGCGCGAGCTCTACCCGCATACGGGCAAAGCCTATGTGGTGGGTGTTACCGGCAACCCCGGTGCCGGAAAATCCACGCTGACAGACAAGCTCATTGGCGGCTTCCGTGCGCGAGGCATGCGGGTGGCCGTACTTGCCGTCGACCCAACAAGCCCGTACTCGGGCGGCGCCATCTTGGGCGATCGCATCCGCATGGCAGGCCACACGGCCGACGCCGGCGTGTACATTCGCAGCATCGCAACGCGCGGCGCGATGGGCGGGCTCTCCCGTTCTGCGCGCGACATGGTGCGCTTGCTCGATGCGGCGGCGTTTGATGTGGTGCTCGTCGAGACGGTAGGCGTGGGCCAAGACGAGCTTGAGATCACGCGCACGGCGCACACCACGCTCGTGGTGATGGCGCCAGGAATGGGCGACGAGGTGCAGGCCATCAAGGCGGGTCTGATGGAGTCGGCAGACGTGTTTGCCGTCAATAAAGCGGACAAAGACGGCGCTGACGGCACGGTGCGCGATTTGGAATTGATGATCGCCCTAGGGAAATCCAGCCTCATTGCGATGGGCAAAATGAAAGGCCACGCGGTGCATGGAGGCTCCGGCGAGGAGGAGGCTCACGGAGTGGCGGGCCAGGCATCGGGAGGTGATGCTGCAGGGCGATGGGTTCCTCCCATCGTGCGATGTGTGGCCACGCGCAGCGTTGGCATCGACGACGTCATCGCTCAGCTCTTGCTTCACCGCACATGGATTCAGCAAAGCAAGATTGGGCGAGCACGCCGTCTCGAGCGCTTTGACGAGGAAATTCGCGAGAGTTTGCGAGAGGCACTGCTCGAGGCGGCGCTTCAAGACATGTCGGGCGAGATTGTGAACGCGGCCGCTCGTGTGCGGCTGAAGAAACAAGACCCGTACGAGGCCATTGCGTCGCTGGTGTTGGCATTTCGACAGCTTGGTGGTGCGCGCGCGTGATAGCGTTGCGTCATGGATGAAGCCTTGTTTGCCCGCGCTGCAGATCGTGCCATGGCTTACGTCGAGCGTGTGCTCGCTGATCTAGACCCCGAT
>JAYWGD010000347.1:0-1894 GCA_043778435.1 Myxococcales bacterium
GTGATTTTTGTACGTGCCGCGGCGCCGCACACGCCGCGCGAAAATGCGATGCGCAAACAGCCGTGGCCGCCTTGGTAAGGGCCCACCACAAGCTCTACGCCGCGCGCGCGGTAAAACCCCGTCCAATGAAAATAAGCAAAACTGCTGTGCAGCTCGCAGACCACCGTCGAGAGCATGGCCACAAGATCGGTCTCGCCTTCGAGCAGCGCATCCAACCGAGCGCGCACCTCTGTGTAGGTTGCGCCTTTGTCGAATTCCCGAGCAAGCTGGGTGGGGTTGGACAAACTCGAGTGCATCTCTCGCTGATACAAGTCTGAGCGCATGAGAACAACCTCACTCTGCGCTTGCCGGCCTCTTGCGCCCGTCAGTTTGCGTTAGAGCTTGTCACCCGGCGTAAGCGTTGGCGCTGGCACAAAGCCTCGGTCGTCCAAAAAGCGCGAAAGCTGACGCTTGCAGACTGCACACATCCGGACCCTTGAGTTTTGCATCAAGCACGACGCTTGGGGGCGGTAGACGCCTTTGGAGCAATACTCCGCGCCTTCGAATGCTCCGACAACTTTAGGGTCTTCGGACTCTGACGAGGTCACGGGTGTGGGAAGCGTGCTCGTGTTCAGCATGTCGGCCCACGGCAGTTTGTTGAGGTTGGTCGCGGTATTGGGCCGTGTGCGATCGAAGACATGCAGCAGCGCGCCGCCACGGGTTCGAGCACATGCGGTGGAGGCTGAGACGCCCGCCGCGTCGTATTCGTCCGCAAGCCCCATCAGCGCATGGCCGAGCTCATGACCGAGCATCAATTCTGTGCCCTCGGCCATAGAGACCAGCAAGCATTTTGGGCGTTTCACAGAGGCAAACTTGCCAAACACGGTGTCTAGGGATGCGCCCGCCCATTCGCTGGTATTTGCCACGTAGATGGTTGCTTCGGGCTGCAGATCGCCCGCAGTCTTGGCAATGTACCGTTGAATCGCGCGGTTCGCTTTGCTGCCCACCGACAGCGCGCGACGAGACTCCTTTTTGCCGTCACCAAAGGAGACGTCGAACGCCGTGTCCCGCGCGACATTGTTGGCCGGATCATCGATGCCAGATTGGTTGGACTTTACATCCAAACGGTAGGCCTCAAACATGCCCGCATGTTCGCCATACCCCGGTGTGCGTTCGAGCGTGGAGATCATCAAATCTACGCGCTCACGAAACGCCGGCAACTCGGCCTCGGTGAACCCCTCTGGCAAGAAGAGCACGCGCACGGGGCTCTGGGCCGACGAGGCTCGTACCTTCACTGGAGCTCCCAGGATGTCCTTGTTCACGTCGACAAGCGCGTCGTCGTCGCCCGCCTGGGTACGCGCCACCTGAAGTTCACCCACCCAGTGCCATGCGGCATTCTCGTCTTCGGGCTCCGCTTCAATGCGTAACGTTCCCTCATCCGGAAGCTCGACCGTCAGCACGCCTTGAGCATTCAGATAGGGCGTGGGCTCGGTGTTTGCGGGGGCTGCATACTCAGAGTGCACCCAACGCGGATCGGCCACCGTCCACACCGTCTCGGCCACTCGCGTCGAGCGAAATGTCAGGCGAAGACGATGCTCCGCATCCTCGGACCCCAAGTCGGGCACACCGGCGCCTCGTACATCAAGCAACGCAAGCGCACCCTCGCCCACCGAAATCTGAACCCGAACTGGGGCCGCACTTTGCGTGGGCTCCACGGTTGCACAAGCAGAAGAACACAAGACCGCAAACACAAGCGAAGCATGAGCGAGACGATGCATCCCGTAAGTGTACGCGGCGCCCCAAGCACAACGCAATGTCGCGCGATGTCTTTGCTCGCCAGCGCGCCCACTCGAGGGCGCGCTGGTTCCGCTGAATCACAGACCAATGATGTACTCGGCCAAGCCACCGCCCGTGA
>JAYWGD010000348.1:0-1886 GCA_043778435.1 Myxococcales bacterium
ATCCAAGGCAGCACGCGAGAGAGCGTCGGCGACCAACCGCGTGCATGCATACGCGCCCCCAACCAAGCTTGCATGCAGAGCCGGCCCCCTTGATACGAAGACAGAACAAGCACAAATATCGCGCACACGGCAGCCGAGAATCCGCTGAAGGTGACCAGCATGTTTTGCAGCCAGTAGAAGCCAAACGTGGCCATCACCGTGCCTGCCATCCAGCCTACTTTCCAAGCTTGTTTGGCTGGCAAACCACGCAGCGCAATCCAGTAGGGCACGTACGCAACAAAGGCCAAGGGCCAGATGTCCCAACGAGCAAAGGAGAAGGCGTAGAGGAGACCAGAAAGCGCCGCCAGCATGTAGCGGTCACGAATGCGTGGATTGTACACGTTGTCGGCGCCTGATTTTTGCAGTTGGAATTATTTGACGATTTCGAGCAGCTCAACTTCGAACTTGAGCGTTGCACCTGGCGGGATGCTGGCACCTGCACCGCGCTCGCCGTAGCCAAGTTCTGGCGCGATGACCAAATTGCGCTTGCCGCCGACCTTCATGCCGACCACGCCCAGATCCCAGCCCTTGATGACGCGGCCTGCGCCCAGATCAAAGGTAAATCCCGTGTCGCCGTGCTTCTTGGAAGCATCGAACTCCGTGCCGTTCACCAGTGTGCCCACATAGTGCACGCGCACTTTGTCGCCCGATTTGGCTTCTGCACCGGTGCCTACAACCACGTCTGTCTTCTGCAACCCTTCCACGAGCTTGGCCGCGGCGCCTGGCGCCGCCGGTGTGCTTGGCATAACTGGCGTAACTGGCGTGGCCGGTGCGCCAGTGCTGCTGCTCTGATCCGCTGGAGGCGCGGTAAGCTTGTTGCATGCCACAGATGAAAGGAGGAGAGCGTAGAGCGCGTAGGTCTTCATGGCTTGGGAACCTAGGCGCAGAGTGCACAGGTTGTCACTCCCATTCCCCATTCGTCACCGCCTCAGGGCAAGCGATAGCCTAGTCCGAGCGATGCCCGCGGTCCTGGGGTCAGATGCACGCCATCATCGTGGCGGGTGAGCAAGAGTTCGGCGCCCATCGTGGCTTTAAGATCAACACGCGGCGATAGGGCAAAATCAGCCTCGACCGCCAAGCCGGGTGCCAGGAGTGGGGTGCTCGCGGCACTTGTGGTTGCGTAGCCCGTTCCAGCAAGCCGCGCAGCGTCTAGCCGCTCGTAGCGTTGCCAAAGAGCGCCGCCGGCGATCTCGCCCAATGCATGCAAAGACCACGCATCGGACTGCACGATTCTGCGTGCGACATAAACGCTTGCCTGCGCGCGCGTGCTCGCCACGTGTTGCGTGAGGCTGTCCCGAGTGCCGATGTCGGCTTGTGCTCCTGCTCCATATCGCCATGCACTCTGTTGCCATTCGATATGCAATTTTGCTCCGAATGCGGCTCCCATTTGCGCGTTTGATGAGGCCGTGAACGCCAAGCCTACACTCCACGGATACACTTGCAGTCCGCCTTTTTGGGCAAGCCGCTCGCGTGTCACCGGTGAGAACTCCGAGTTGGCAAGCACGCGTTGCTCGTCGCGGCTCAATTGCACTTCGATGGCGCTGGACTCAAAAGGCGCGCGTCGATGCACGACATAGCGGCCTTGTGGCAGTGGGACGGTTTGAGGCTCGGCCGTGCCCCAAAGCTCTGCGTACACCGACTCCGAGCCGCGTTCGTACACGAAGAATTGGGTGTCTTTCGCAGCCGGCAATTGCAAGCGCGCGCTGTGCGAATCGCTGTAACTCAGAATGACTTGGCTCGCGTCGCGCAGTGTGGCGTCAAAGCCTGGGTGTTGGGCTGCGGCATCGCTGCGCAGTGCATGCACGCGGGCATGGTGCATGGCGTAGCTAAAGGCCTCGTCCAGTGAC
>JAYWGD010000349.1:0-1886 GCA_043778435.1 Myxococcales bacterium
CTTCCCCATGTGTGTTGCGCGTCCTGGTGGATTCGAACCACCGACCTTCGGCTTCGGAAACCGACGCTCTATCCAGCTGAACTAAGGACGCTTGCGTGCAACCGCACACTCTGCCCACGAGCTATCCGAAAGTGTCGTGAGTCGCAAGGAGTTGCGCGCCTCAGTTGAGAAGCGATTCGTCTTTGGCGAGGGTATCGTCCTTGTCGAGCGGTACCTCGACAACCTCTCCGGTGCCATCGGCTTGCGCGCGCGCGGCTTCCGCGTTGGCGGTGTAGAGTTGTTTGCGCTTTGCATCTATCTCCTTGTCCGCCGCGCGATCCCATTGCCGCGCAGCCTCTCTCCATGCGCGCTCACGAGCGATGTCATCACGTGCCACTTCGGCCTTCATCTGCTCGGACTCTGCTTTGGCAACATGGGGGTTTTTTCCGAAACTCATGAGGATGATTATGCCACAGGCGGCTTCGATTGCTGCGGTTGTCTTTGCTTGTCTGAGGCAGCTTTCCGTTTGGTCACTGGTTGAGGAATGTCGATTTTAAAAAATAATTGAGCCTCTTTGCGCACATCCGGCCATTGGGTAGCGAAAGGTGGTCAGTATCAATGAAAATCACATACATCACAGCAGCGTTCGTTTTGGCATTCAGCGTGGGTTGTGCGGGAAACACGTCGGAGGACATCAGCGCGTCCAAGGAAAACTTGGCCGAGGGTGAAGATGCTCTGGCAAGTGGAGGCCCCGCAACGGCCAGTGCATGTCCGGCCGCTGCAGCAGGCTTTCGTGTTGTCGCATGCGGCGCCCCGTTGAACGCCGACGTGGCAGGGATCTCCGGAAATACGGTCTTCACCTCGGTGACGCTTACTTGGGATCCAGCCGGCCCCAAAAATATCTACAGCCAACGATTCGGCTCGAATCGCGCGACGCTCTTCGCTGCCAATGCGGTAGGCTTCAAGCTCGCAGGTTCCACGGCATTCTGGGTTGACGCGCCACGCACAACCATGTTCCGTCGCGCGGTAGGCTCCACCGGTGTGCGCTCGATGTCGGCCGCCTCAGCGAGCACCCCAGTGTTTGGCAACTTTGATGTGCGCGGGCCGCGCGTGGTCTTCTTGGCTGGCTTGCTCAACGCAAATTACCTGAGCATGGGCTCCGACCTTCGCGGTCCTAGCCTCCTGACCGGTCAGGCTGGGTTCTACATGGAGGAGCCTTTCCTCGCGTCAAACGGCGAGTTCTTTGGCTACGCTCAAGACGGGTTTAGCCCGGGCTTTCTCAAGCGTTTCTCCGACACCAAGGGCACCACTGCTGTGGTTGATGGCTTCCCTCAGATTCGCTCCAACCCCGTGGACGATGCGGCCAACGTTTACACGTTGGTACGAGGCTTGAACTTCCACAAGCTCCGCGTTTTGGACAAGGCAACCGGCGCTGTTGTTGATCGCCCCACCTCCGTCTCTGACGCAGGCGAGAGCCTCAACGTCCTGACCATGGGCTCGGGCCGAATCTTTGGAGTTCGCTCGTGGGGCTTTGGCGGCAACGAGCGTCAAGTTTTCGCTATCGACACAAGCACGGGTGCAACGACCGTTGCATTGGATATTGCGAAGAGTGGGTTTCGGATGCCAAGTTACGTGAGCGCGGGCGTGTTTAACAACACGCCTGTGGTATCCCTGAATGCGTCGTCCGGCATTGCACAGAGCGTCATCCTCTCCGCAAACTAGACGCTAGTAGAGCGGAATCCACTTGGGCTGATTTCGGCACCTCGGGCTCGTTGGCCCTTACGCTTCGGGCTCACCTCGCAGACTAGGCTGACGTTCGATGCTTGGAGTCTGTGTCGCCGAGGCCACGAAGCTCAACTCAAGTGGAAACCGCTGTAAAAATAGTCGAACAGTCTGGGGAGGCGCAT
>JAYWGD010000350.1:0-5215 GCA_043778435.1 Myxococcales bacterium
AGCACCGAGTGCTCTTTCAGGATCTGCGACTGCTCCTCGTGCGTGAGCTTGGCAAAGGCGCCGGTCCTGCGCAGCGGGTACCAGATGTGCCAGCCAAAGTCTGCATTCTGCACGTTCCCAACGGGGCGATGAAAGAGCACGTGCTCCAAGTCGGGCTCGTAGCCGAGGCTATAGGTGCGCCCCAGAAGCGACAGTTCGCGTCTTGGCAAGGTGGTTTCCATCGACTCATGGTCGAACAATGGCGCCACGTGGTCCACAAAGTGCGCTGGGTTCCGCGCCCACGTCAGCAAGCCCAGGCCCTTCGGGTCGCTGGCATCTTTGTACACAATGCCGCTTAGCTTGTTCACTTTCAGAAGCTCAGTCAGAGAGTCGGCAGCAACTTGTGTGCCTTCGTGACACTCCAGCACCAGCAGCTGCATAAACAAGCGCGCGTCGGACGACTGCGGCACGCCCTCCTTCTTGCCGCCATATTCCTTCACGTCGATGTCGATAAGGCCGGGGCGTGCAATGGGAAGGCTGTCGCTCATGAGTGATGTTCTACGCTAAGCTAGGCGACCTGAGCAATGAGCGACAACGTGAACGCCCCCCTTCCTGCTGGATTTCTCGATGCGCTGCGCGCACAGTTTCGAGACGATTTTTTTAGCGAATCACCCGATGATTTGCTCGAATATGGTCGAGATTGGACAAGGGTCTACACGCCCGCCGCCTCGCTTGTTGCCTTTCCAAAAACCACGGCCGAAGTCTCGACCTACCTTGCCTTGTGCAACCGGTATAGCGTAGCGGTGGTTCCCTCTGGCGGCCGCACGGGCCTTTCTGCTGGCGCCGTTGCCGCGCACGGCGAGACGGTGATCAGCCTGAGCAAGATGCGTGCCTTGGGCGAAGTGGATACCGTTGGCCGGACGCTGCGTGTGGAGGCTGGCGCCATCACCGAAGAGGTTCATAAGCACGCCGAAGCCTTTGGGCTCACGTGGCCCGTAGACTTTGCCTCCAAAGGCTCAAGCCAAGTCGGCGGCAACATCGCAACCAATGCAGGAGGCGTGAAGGTGATTCGCTATGGCCTTACCCGAAATTGGGTGCTGGGGCTCGAGGTCGTGCTCGCCGATGGGCGTGTGCTCTGCATGGATCACGCGCTCGAGAAGAACAACACGGGCACCGATTTGCGGCAGCTTTTTATAGGCAGCGAAGGCACGCTGGGCATCATTACGGCCGCGACGCTCAAGCTGACACGCGTACCTCAAAGCGCGCGCGTGTTCTTGTTTGCGGTCTCGTCGCTCGCAGAGGTGGTGACGCTGTTCCGTGCAGTCTGCAACGGACCCTTTGTGCTCAGCGCCTACGAATTTTTTACGCAAGCATGTTTGGACCGGCTGCTCTCTCACCGACCGCTGCGCTCGCCCTTCGCATCGCCCCACAGTCACTATGTGCTGGTGGAAGTGGAGGGCGATGGCGATCTCGACGAATGGCTCGCGGGGCTCTTCGAGCGCGAACTGGTAAGCGATGGCGTGATGGCGGCGCATGGCACGCAGGCAGCCGAACTATGGGCGCTCCGAGAAGGCATTAGCGAGAGCCTCTCGGCCACGGGCTTTCCATACAAGAATGACATCTCCTTGCCCGTGGCAGCGCTTGAGGCCTTCTGCGCAGAGCTGAACCACGTGTTTGCCAGCGAGTATCCTGGCTTTGAGATCTGCCTTTTTGGGCACGTTGGAGACGGCAATTTGCACGTCAACGTGATGAAGCCCGCCGACATGACACGAGATGATTTTCTGGTTCACGCCAAGGCTTCGGACAAAACCATGTTTGCCTTGGTGCAAAAGCACAACGGCAGCGTCTCGGCCGAACATGGCATTGGTCTGCTCAAGCGCGCAGCCCTGCATTATACACGGAGCGAATCGGAACTTGCCGTGATGCGGACGCTCAAAACGGCGCTAGACCCAAAGGGGATTCTGAACCCTGGCAAGATTTTGTGAGTTGTGAGAGTCCCTCAAGAAGATTGAAATTTCTCCCCGCATTTGCGCAACATGCGCGCCGATGAATCGCTCTTTCGTGTCGGCTCTATTTTTTCTTTCCGCACTTGGCGCTATCAGCGCGGGATGTCCTTCTCAAAGTGTGGAGCCAGAGCTCGACGCTGACGCCCTCGTCAAAGCCGGAGACGGCCTTGTGTTTCTCACCAATGGCGTGCGCGAGACCATCGTTCATCGCTACCGCTGCGACGAGACCGTTGCCGCCGAGACACTGTTTCAGGTGACCCAAGCCTGCACGCGCACCTCGCCCGCGCAAGGGTTGGAGCTTGCCGTATTGTTGCAGCGCTTGGGCACGCGATACCTCGCGCGAATGCGAGACGCTCAAGGGTCGCTCTCCACACAGGAGCTGCGCGCCGTGGAGGGCATTGGCCTCCAACTGCAAGGACTTCAGTTTGCGGAGCAAAGCACAGGTGCAGATGCCACATCGCGCATCTTCGAACGCCTCTACGACCTGCTGCCTGGTGCGTACGACGACGCGCCCTTGGCGCCTGTCTCTGTACGATCCACGACGCCCACTTCGGTGGTGGCGGGCTCGCCCGAAAGTGCCATCGCTGCAGGCGACATTCCGCCCAAGCAGGCCACGACATCTGAAGAATTGCTGGGCCAAGGCGATTTGCGTCTTCGGTGGTTGTTCGGCCGCAAATCGCTCCGTGTTCAGCTTCGACGTGCCCTCCCCTACAATCGTGTGCGCATCGAGTTCTCGGGGCCCAATCCGAACGAGGCATGTCGAGGCTTGCGATCGGCGGAGCCCTCCGAGCTTGCCGTCACACCGACGGCCGACCATGCCGCGCTGAGCTGGATGCTGCCTGGCAACTCTGTGCTTGGCGCCTTGGATCTGCGCGTGCGCACGGGGGTTCGTCTAGGCGAGGGCATGACGTGCACGGCACGCGTCTATGCGGTGCGGGCCGTCCCCCCACCGCCTCCGCCTCCACCTCCGGGCGACCCCCTGGAGGTGATGCAGACGTTGATGGGCAACTCGGAGCATCGGGCGTGGCACTATTTGTGGCACGGCGTTCGCAACGCGTGGGATCGCCTTCGTGCCGATCAACAAGCGCAGATTGTGGCGACGTTCGGCCCAGAGTGGCAGCGACAACCCGCCGACGCCAATGTGGGCGAGGAGTTTCTACATATGCATCGCGTGATGATCAACGGCCTTTTGGCAGAAGCCAAAGCGAAGAATGTGCTTCTCTACCCAACCGGCACAGCGCAAGAAAATTTGTCAATTTTCCCTGATGTTTGGACCAATCCCGGGCGATTCTCTACCGATGGCGCGCCTCTCAAACTCTTCTCCTTGCCAAGTGGTTCCACCACCTTTCCCCCGACCCTCTTGCAATGGGACATCGAGGCGCGCGGTGCCAAGTTGGCGTTGTCGTTGGGGGAATATGGCACTTGGTTGGAAGACGGACTTCACAACACCATGCACATGCAATGGTCGGATTCGAGCGACGGCTCCGATGGGCCTGGTGATCTCTTTCAATCGGACACACGCACGCTTTTGGAAACGCCCCCGGCGAGCTGGTTGGCCTCAAGCAATTGCTACCTTGGCAGCACCTACACAGCCCACGTGCATCCGTTGTTTTGGCGCATTCATGGCTACGTCGACAACCGTATCGGCGACTGGCTTCGCGCACGCGACTATACGCGCATTGCCGAGCCGAGCGATGCAAGCTGCACGGAGTCGGCACGCTGCTACGCCTGGAAACGAATCTGGGATGGCCACACACCGTCGGACAGTCCGCACGCTGGACATGGGACAACAGGAGCCAAGTTGGGGGTAGCCTTTGGCTCCCTGCAGGGTAGCTTGCGGCGCGTGATCGCAGACAACTCCACAATGTCGCCACCGCGTTGAGATTGTAAGCGAGTCGCGATAGAGTCGCGCGTCCAGCAAGTCGTTGGATCTCAACTACGTAAGTGCATGCATTCCACAATCACTGCTTGTCGGATGATTCTCACCGCCGTGGACCGCTGCGAAGGTCGACCAATACGATC
Organism: Myxococcales bacterium; assembly: GCA_043778435.1. Taxonomy (GTDB): domain Bacteria; phylum Myxococcota_A; class Polyangia; order Polyangiales; family Polyangiaceae; genus JAAFHJ01. The sequence goes on from JAYWGD010000350.1 coordinate 4,008, forward strand.
TTGACTTAGCTACTTCTCAGTTCTGGCCATGGCACTCATTTGCAATGCGTGCACGCAAGCTGCTGAAAACGGTACCAACGGCAAGGACGGCGTCAATGGCGCGGATGGTGCCAACGGCAAAGATGGCGCCAACGGCGCGGATGGCTCCAGCACCTTGGATGCGTGGGCTGGCGTTGACAATACGGGCCTGACGGACGTGACCGAGGCGATTCAATCGCGGTTGGATCGCGATGTGCGCACCGTGCTCCCAGTAGGCAAATCGCTTGTGAGGTCGCTTAGGGTGCCGGCCACACACGAACTCCAAGGACAAGCGGGCGCAACGCTCGTTCGCGCCAGTGCAGAGTACAATCAAGTATTGCGTCTGGAGCAAGGTGCGCGCGTCTCAACACTGAGTGTGGATGGCGCACGGCCGAGCGCTCCACAATCGGCGCTCGCCAACTTTGTGTGCGCGCCTGGTCGCGCCCGATACAGTTGTAGAGAACGTGCGCTTGCATGGCTGCTACCGAGATGGAGTGTCGGTGGAGGCCGTAACGCGCGCGCATGTCCACAACGTAGTAGCAAACGACATCGGCTATTTTTTGCCAGCGGCGCCCCCGAGCACCGCCGACAATTGGATTGGCGCCGGCGTGCTGGTGCAGGGCTCTGACGATGTCTCCGTCGAGAATTTGGAAGTAACCCAAGCCTCACACGGCCTGATCTACTGGGGAGGAAACGCCGACAAAACATCCGCGGACTACAGCGCAACGTACCAAGTCAACCGACTGCGCATCACAGGCGCGCGCATCACCGACGTGCGCGGCGGGTGCTTGTGGGGAAGCCGCGGACAAGATGTGCAGTTTGCAAATAATTTCGTCGGCCGGTGCGGCGATGTGGGCATCGACGCCGAAGGCAGTGACCGCGTCATCGTCAACGGAAACACCGTGTATGACACAGGCAATGGCGGCATCACCGCCTTCTACAGCAGCACGCACATGACCGTGACCGGCAACTCTGTGTCGCAACACGCGTGGACCGCCGGCACCCATTGCGCCGCGGGCTGGCCTCGAGGTTTTGGTCGCGGCGCGGCCGTGCATTTGAACGGCGTGGGCGTAAGTTCCGATGTCGTCATCGCAAACAAAAGTCTGCATTCTTCGTTCGATCCTGCGATTGCCACCGACCGAGGCGTGGTCGACCATTTGCTTGTAGAAGGCAACCGCATCCTCAGCTCG
>JAYWGD010000351.1:0-5205 GCA_043778435.1 Myxococcales bacterium
ACATTTGCTTTGGCTGGGTTGGGATTTGTCGTGAGCTGCACTGGTACCATTGGCGCCGCGGATGACTCGGTGTCGCCCGCACAATCTCCAGGGCCCACCATTCCCGGTTCGGCTGCCGTCGACCTCAGCGCGACGCCTCATCTTGTACGACTCACATCAACCCAGTGGCTCAATGCCGCCCGAGATGCCTTCGGCGGGAGCGAAGCACTGAGCGCAGGCCTCAAGCCGTTGCCTGAGGGAGGCGGTCACTTCGATACTCTATCGTCCAAGTTCGTGATCGGAGAGGCCGAGTTCAGCGCAATGGCGGCTGCCGCCGACCAACTCTCAGCGCGTGTTCTGGCGAATAGTACCCTGCTTGCTCAGCTGACCATGGGTGCACAAGGCAAGGCCGCCGCGAACGCTCTCATTCGAAAGGTGGGCCGACGCATTCATCGCGCCACTCTCACTGCAGACGACGTGCAAGACTACGAATCAGTGTATGTTGCATCATTGCCGACAGTCGACCCTGGTGGCGACGCTCATCGCTTTGCGCTCGGCCAAGTGATCTCTTCGATGCTTCAAAGTCCGAACTTTGTCTATCGCACGGAGCACGGAGATGGTGACAGCACTTATGCGCATCTGAAAGGTACGGAACTGGCTTCCAAGTTGTCGTTCGCTCTTTGGAACACGAGCCCCGACGATGGGTTACTTGATGCCGCTGAGAAGGGAGAGCTCGACACCGTTTCCGGGTACACGGCTGCAGTGGATACGATGCTGAACGATGCTCGAGCGAACGCTGTTCTTGTTCGATTTCATGAAAGCATGTTGAGCACCTCCGACATCAGCACGATTGCGCGCAACTCCGCGCAATTCCCCAAAGCCTACAACGGCATGGGTGCAGATATGGCCGAAGAACTTCGACGTTTCGTCAAGCTCGTTGTGGTCGACGGCGAAGAGGGTGGCAATTGGAATGGGTTGCTAAAGTCTCGCACCGCATTTGTGAATCAAAACCTTGCCAAGTTGTACGACGTTCCTCTTTCGGCATCGTCAGATCTGAACGACCCAAGCAAATGGGCGCGCGTGAGTTTGCCGGACGGCCAACGTGCTGGGATTCCAACACGTGCCGGACTTCTGGCCCTCAAAAGCAACGGGATCAACCCGTCCAGCATTCGACGCGGCGTGTTCTTTGCTGACAGCATTGCGTGCGTGTCGCTCAAGGCTCTAGAGAACAAGGTCCTGCCGACGTTCGATAGCGGTTCAGAAACCACCAACCGCAAACGAGTGGAGGCAAAGACGAAAGGCTGCGGCAATGGATGCCATGGCAATGGGCGCGATGTGGCCGGGCCCATTGGTCCGTTAGGTTTTGCGTTTGAGTCCTACGACGCGGCAGGGATTTTTCGCACCTCCGATGGCGGCGAGCCGGTGGATTCTTCCGGAAAACTGGAGCCTTTTGGCCAGTTTTCGGACGCAATCGGATTGCTGAGCAAAGTGGCCGAAACCGAGGCTTCGCACGGTTGCTACGCGCGTGAGTGGGCGAGCTATCTCCTTGGCAGAAAGCCCTCTGCCGGCGAAGAACCCGTCGTGTCAGCGGCTGCGCAAAAATCGCTCACTGGAGCCAAGGTGCGCGAGATGATTCGCACGCTTGTGTTGAGCGATCTCTTCCTTGCCCGAAAAAACGACCCTTGATTGCCCGGAGCTAGAGACACACATGTTGCGACGTCAGCTAATGACCGGTTTTGGTGGAATCGCCATGGCGCTTCCGGTGCTCGAAGGCCTGCTTCCGCGCTCGGCGCAAGCGGACCCGGCTTCTGCCGTGCCGCCGTACATGCTTTTCTATCGCAAGCCGAACGGGATAGCCTCGAAGGGGCGTCAGTTCCTGCGCAACATTCAGCAAGAACTGTTTTGGCCCGCACTCGACAGTGGCACAGCATTGATTGCCAGCAATTGTCCCGATCCGAACGCCCGCGCGACGGGAGAATTGACTGCCAAGTATTGGTCACGCACGACTTTGCTCAATGGTCTTGCCCATCCGTTTCGGGACTACGGCCACCGCGGCGGAATCGTGCAGATGTTTACAGGCGGATTCTTAGAGCCAAACAATCCGGATCCGAAAACGTTTTATGATCTTTTCCGGGTGGATGGCGAATCGCTCGACAACCGTATTGCACGCGAGCTTGGCGGCAAAGAGGGCTCACTCGCACTTGCCCTCAACAACCGAGCCGTCAACAATTCAGGCTCATTTTTGCAGAGAAAAGGCTCCGACGGCTCACGCATTGAACAGCAAGCATCGGCAGACTACCGCGACGTGTTCGATCGCCTGTTTAGTGGCGCAGTCACGGACAATGCAGCCTTCGACCGCTTGCGTGCGCAGAAGAAGAGCGTGAACGATGCCCTGCGCCTTCGTCTGAGCAAGCTGCGCGCCAACAAGCGCCTTTCCAAGAGTGACCTCGAGCGTCTTGACCTGCACACTTCGAACATTCGGGACTTGGAGAAGCTGCTTTGTAATCCCAACGGCACCGATATTCGCAGCGTTTCGGACGCGTTTCAGACCCGGAAAGTACAAGTTGAAAACGACAAGGAAGCGACCTACGCGATGCGACGACAGGGCGCTGAGATCAGTGGTCGGATTGCAGCGCTGGCCATTTCTTGTGGGGTGACGAGGTCGGTGCTTGTTGGCACGATGTCCGATACCGCCGACTCCTACAGCTACAATGAGGAGTGGCCCGCCGAGTGGTCGGGGCTAGGAGACATGCATGAGTCTGTGTCCCATGCGGATCTCTCGGTCCCAAGGTTCGCCAAAGCCCATCAATGCGCCGACAGGTCTCACTTGCGTATGTTCCGAACCCTATTGGACAAGCTTGACGAATACAAAGTAGGTGGAAAAAGCCTTGTCGATTCGGGCATTTCGCTGCTTGCCTCGGATATTGGACAAGGGTGTCACACTCTGTCCGATGTCCCTTACATTTATGTTGGCGACGCGGGCGGGCGCATCAAGACAGGAATGTACGTTGACCTTTTCCGAGGTACCGAAGCCGAAGCGCGTTCAGGGTCGCGTGACGACCCAGCTCTACGCATGAAGCACTTCGAGCCTGCCGTGAAGGTACTCAATACGCTTGGTGCAGCAGTGGGCCTGAAGAGTGGCTCGGGCGGACCTCTGGATGACCTCAACGCCGACAACAACGGTGGCTTAAAAGGTCGCATTGATGCCTTGGTGATTTGAGCGTTGCGCCTGGGCGACTCGCCGTCGTCACAACCAGCTACCCGAGCGATGCCAGCGACCCCACCGGTCACTTCGTGCTTGAAGACGTACTCGCACATCGACGCGCCGGATACCAAGTGACCGTGCTTGCGCCCTACGACGCCAGGCGCATCGACGTGGATGTGATCCAGTTGCGGCATGCGAAGCTTTTTGGCTGGCCCGGCATGGTATCACGGCTCCGAGAAAACCCGGCGCGTGCGGTAGGCGCTCCGCGTTGGTTGCATGCGGTACACACAGAACTTCGGCGCCTCCGGCCCGACGCCGTGGAGGTACATTGGGCATGTCCGAACGCGCTTGCGGTGCCGCGTGGGATGACGACACACTTGGTTTCGCATGGTAGCGATGTGCGCCTCCTTGCGCGCGTGCCCCGAGCGATGAGCATGCGCATCATGCGTGATGCCGTCTCTTGGAGATTCGTCGCGAAGCACCTGCGCGACCAGGTACGCGCTCGGCTAAGCGGTGAGGCACGCGCACGATTTGATGCGATTGCACACGTGACGCCATCGGCATTGGGTAAGGTGCAAGTCGCACCAGAACTGCGCAACGAATTGCGTGCAAAGCACATGCTTCCGCTCTTTGTGGTTGTGGCACGCTTGATTCCCACCAAAGAAGTGCGGCGCGCCATTGTGCACTTCAAATCTATGAACGCAGGTGGAACCCTGGTGATTGTGGGCGACGGCCCCGAACGCGCCGCGCTCGAACAACTAGCGCGTGGAAGCCATGTGCATTTTGCAGGCATGTTGGCGCATCAAGAAACGCTTCACTGGATCGCCGCGGCGGATGAACTTTGGATGAGCTCACGCTCGGAAGGGGCATCCACCGTCGCGCGCGAAGCCCAGGCTTTGGGCACGCCGGTAAGATGGTTGTAGATTACACCACAGGCAAGCGTTTGGTACCGGTGCCGCCGCTGCGATCGATCTCAGGAATGCCGGGGGCCGCATCGCCCTCAGCGCGCGTCTGAACCACATCGACCAACCGCTGCGCGATGGCTTTAAACGTCTGCGAGACCACGCCGCCAGGCGAGGCTTTGACGACCGGCGTGCCCTTGTCGCCCCACTCGCGCACGCTTGGATCGATTGCAAGCTGGCCCAGCAGTGGCGCCTGCGCGAAGTCTGCAATGGCCTGGCCACCGCCCGCTCCGAAGAGCTCGTGGCGTACGCCGGCTGTGTCGATGAAGTAGCTCATGTTCTCCACCACCCCGAGGATGGGGACGTTCACCTTCGTGCACATGGACACCGACTTGTAGACGTCGTCCGTCGCGACGGCCTGGGGCGTGGTGACAATCACCGCGCCCGTCACACGCACGCGCTGCGAGAGCGTGAGCGTGACATCGCCCGTGCCGGGAGGAAGATCGATCACCAAAAAGTCGAGAGCGCCCCAATTCACGTCGCCCAAAAATTGTTGCAGCGCGCCAGACAGCATGGGGCCTCGCCACACGACCGCTTGTTTGGCGTCCTCCAGCAAAAAGCCAATGCTCATCATCTTCACGCCAAAGCGTTCGAGCGGCTCGATGCGTTTGCCATCGCTCGACATAGGCCGGCCAGAAACGCCAAGCATGGTGGGAATGCTAGGGCCGTAAATATCGGCATCAAGAATCCCAACACGGAAGCCAAGAGCCGCAAGCGCCATCGTGAGATTGGTCGCCACGGTGCTTTTGCCTACGCCGCCTTTGCCGCTCATCACCAGCAAAATATTTTTCACTTCGGGAAGCGGATCACCCTCGACGATTGCGCGACCAACAAGGATTTCGTTCATGACACGAGCTGTAGCCCCGAAGCCACCGCACATGCAATGCGCGCGTTTTGCTTGCAGTGCCTGACTCATTCAGAGTACGCACGCATTCATCTTCTGCGAGGCAACTCACAAAGAGGACGGGGCGTAGCGCAGCCTGGTTAGCGCACTTGACTGGGGGTCAAGGGGTCGTGGGTTCGAATCCCGCCGCCCCGACTGGAGCACCGAGGTTCTTA
>JAYWGD010000352.1:0-5204 GCA_043778435.1 Myxococcales bacterium
GGTGCAGACCGCACGGAAATCATCAACCTTGGCGGCAACGCCACAAGCCCTTCTGATGTGGCGCAGGTGCTGAGCGATCTTACCGGCAAGCCTGTGAGCGTTGCCGAAACTCCGGTCGCTGCCATGGCGCAAACACTCGCGGGCTATGGCGTGCCCGCCCCGATTGCAGCGCTCTACCAGGAGATGACCGAGGGCATGCTCTCGGATCATATCGCCTTTGAACCGCAGCACCGGCATGTGATGGGCCAGACTCAACTGGGCGAAGTGCTGAAGCCCATGCTGCAGCGCTAAACACACAGCACCGACAGACGATCCGGGCGCCATCAGGAGAACCTCCTGGTGGCGCTTTGTGCGCCCATTGATTAAGCGCACTTTCATGGCCCAGCCCGCTGCACTCAAGGAAGCCACTCGCGCCATGCTTGAGACCGCCAACGATCTATGTGCGCGCCTCCCCGGCTACCGCACCAAGGCCATGTTTGGGGGCTTCGGCATGTATGCGGACACCTTCATTTTTGGCGTGGTCGCGCACGGCGAGATCTACATGCGCATTGGCGAAGATGTGGCGCTGCGAGAGGACTATGCCGCACGCGGCAGTCACCCCTTCTCTCCCGATGGCACCATCACCATGGCCAAGTGGTGGAGCTTGCCCACCGAGCTCTATGACGACCCCCGTGGTTTTCTGCAGGATGCAAAGGTGGCCCTTGCGCTCAGTCAGTCCCCGCCTCCAAAGCCCGCAAAAACCAAGCGCACAGCAAAGAAGTAGTACGAGAAACCGCGGGTGCTGTTTGAAGCGAGGAGTGTCCGAAGTCCCTTCGGCGCTCAATTCAACAAAGTAAAAAAAGTTTCGCCACTCGTGACGGATCGTGCCCGTGCGGCACAATCGCAGAAGTATGCAACAACACAGCACCTCCGCCGCTCGTCCATTTCCTCTCATGATCGCGGCGGCCTTGGCCTTGGCTATCGCATCGGCAGCCTGCTCTGCGGACACGACTCCGGTCGCAGCAAGCACCACCCTCGGTCCCAACTGTACCAAATATCTTGCAGGATGCTGCCAAGGCATCGTCACCAAAGCGGGCCAGCCCACCACCTCTTGCGATCAAACCAAAGCTGGCTACTCGCAATCTCAAACCATCGCCGATGCGGCGGAGCAAGCTTGCGCCAGCGCGGTCTCGGCGGGCAAAGCGCAGAACATTTCTGGCTGCTGAGCTTCCGATCACTGATTCGTAAAACAGGACACCGGTGATGCATGCGTTCTGCATGCATCACCGGTGTTCTTTTGTTCGACAACTCTAGAACACTCTAGAGCGTGTTCCTATATTCTCATCCAAAGCATGAGGCATCCGATGGTCACCACGGCCGTGTAGTTGCGGAGCGTCTTTTCATATCGTGTGGCAAAGCGACGAGCCTGCTTTAGCAAGTTGAAGGTGCACTCGACCTCCGAGCGAGCCTTGTACTTCTCGCGATCATAGTCAATTCGCTGCGATCGAGAGCGCTTTGAGGGGATAACCGCCTCGCATTCACGCTGGGCAAGAACACTGCGGATGGAATCCGTGTCGTACCCTTTGTCGGCCAACAAGCAGGTTACGCCTGCCTCGGCGACAAGTTCGACGGCCTGACTACAGTCAGCGATTTGCCCTTCGGTTATCGTAAACGCGACGGGCAGTCCCAAAGCATCGACCAGCATATGAACCTTGGTCGAAAGACCTCCGCGCGAGCGGCCTATGCCCTGCGTCGCAGCCCTTTTTTTGCACCCGCCGAATGTTGGTGGGCGCGGTTAATAGTGCTGTCGATGCTGTGCCACTCGTCATCCTTATCAATGGCAAGAGCCAGGAATATTCGATTCCACTTTCCGACCGACGACCACCGATTGAAGCGGTTAAATACGGTATTCCATGATCCAAACTCCGTCGGAAGGTCCCGCCATGGAGCCCCAGTACGCATTATCCAAAGAACGGCTTTTATGAAGTTTCGATCGTCGGTCGGAGGGCGGCCCGCGCCGCGCTCTTTGAGCAAGATCTCTTCCAAGCGAGCCCACATTCTGTCGTCCAAACCCAGTCGCAACATAGAAAATCATGGAGCACGAGAACCAGCCCATGGAAAGACAACTGTTGCCTAAATATAGGAACACGCCCTAGCGCTTTCGGGTTCTTGGGGTTGTAGCGACGCTTCAAACGCAGAAGCTGACGCGTACTCAAACCCAGTATCGTCCCCGCATCTACCCACCGCAGCTCGCCAGCAATGGCCTTGCCCACAATCTCACTTCGTTTCATCGTCCGCTCTTCTGCAGACACATACTTCAAAGGGCATCTACACATCTCCACAATGCAGCACTGTCCGCTCTCAGGTCAAAGGGACCGGACATTTGCCGCGGCCGTTACACCGGACATATGCCTCGCTCGCTACACGCTCATCGCTTGATATTTGCGCGATGCGGTTTGTCGTGTAACCTTTTTCTTCGGGTTCGGTGCCTGAGAGATGAGAGGCAGTACGTCATGAATACAGATGTTGGAACTCCGCGCACGTGTATCGTATGTTTGCTCGGTGTGTTGGCCACCTTGATGGCGTGCGGGACTCAGGAGCAGCCAGACGCACTCAACAGCGACGAACTTCGCGCCGAAGCCCCTGACGCGACGGGCGTGGGGCCCAACGAGGTGGTCTCGCGGGAGTACAAGTTTCCCGCAGTGGTCGACCCGAACGTATTGGCGGGCGTGCCCACGGAGTTGTGGGCCCAAGTCTACCGGCCCAAGACACTTACGGCGAGTAGCCCGGTGGCGATCTTCCTGCATGGCAATCACGGGACGTGTGGCACTGGTTCAAATCCGCGTAGCGATTCCAGCGTCACATATACGAGCACAGGAAAGTGCCCGGCGGGGTACGTTGTGACCCCCAACCACCTGGGCTACGGCTACGCAGCGGAGCGACTGGCGTCTTGGGGCTACGTGGTCGTGTCCATCAACGCCAACCGCGGCATCACAGGAGGCGCCGGCGTGGCCGGCGACTCGGGACTCGTGCTGGCGCGCGGCCGTTTGATACTGGCACATTTGACGAAACTTGCTGCGTGGAATGCAGGCACCGAAGCGACGCCAACCACCCTGGGCGTCAGCTTGAAAGACAAGCTCGACCTCGGCCAGGTGGGGATGATGGGGCACTCGCGCGGTGGAGAGGGCGTACGCGCCGCCCTCGATCTCTACAGCGAGATCGGCAGTGTTTGGCCAGCTCGGATCCGCACACCGATTGGATTCAAAGGCATCTTCGAGATCGGGCCTGTGGATGGCCAGTCGTCGCGGGTGCTTGATGCCCGTAACGTCGCCTGGTCCGTCTTACTCCCGACGTGCGACGGTGACGTGTCCGATCTCCAGGGCATGAACCCTTTTGAGCGCATGTCGTTTGGCGCACCCGAAAGTACCCCGCGTCCCAAGTCGCTGTTCGCCGTGTTGGGCGCCAACCACAACTACTACAACACCGAATGGCAAACGAGTGACTCTGGAGGCTGTCCCACTGGCGTCAAAGCGCTGTTCACTCCCAACGGCGGAGTCGGGTCGGGCGTACAGCGTACAACCGGCCTCCACGGCTTGTTGTCGTTCTTTAGGGGCTACGTAGGCGCGGGCGCCAACCCCGTTGCGACCCGCATGTTCGACCCCCAGTTTTCGGTTCCTCCGTCGCTCAGCGCGCTCACTCCTGTAGAGCGCACCTATCTCGATGGTACCGCAGGTTCTACGACCCGGTCGTTAGAAACCTTTAGGCCGGCAGGGGTCGGCGCTGCTCCCAAAGTGGGGGGAACGGGTGGTCTGAATATGTCACTCAATGACTCTCTCAGCAGCGGGCTGAGAGCCGTGAGCATAGACATGGGGAACGGACGGAAGATACCTGGCGCGGTGCTGAAATGGGCTGCGGGGAGCACTCCAACAATGGAAATAGCCATCTCGGGAGCGCTCGGCGACTTTCGTGACATGAACCAACTCATGCTACGTCTTGCGACCCTCGGCGCCAAAACAGGGGCGCCGACCGTTCAGCTGAAGGACGCAACGGGTGCACTCTCGCCAATGGTTTCGTCTGCAGAGTTCACGGATTTCGGCCTTTGGCGATTTGCGGGACACGTGATCCTGGATGGCGTACGCATGCCGCTAAGTGGGTTCACGGGTGTCAACCTTGGCACCATTCGCAGCGTGATCTTGCGCTTTAACGGGGCAAACGCTGGCCTCGTCGCAGCTGCCGATCTGCGCCTATCGAAGCAACCCACTGCTGGTATTGGTAGCAGACTCGCCCCTGGCACACCCGCACCGGCTGGGCTTCCGACACCACCACCCCCTGCACCCATTGTCACCGGCAACCGGGTGGCTGCTGTGCGTGCCGTTGGGGATCGGGTCGAGGTAGACCTGGAGAGCGAGGCGACATTTCCTGTAGCCAATGAACTTGCGTACCTGCAGGGCGGAGACGAAGTGCTCAGCGATCTGTCGAGCTACGCCGGGTCGCTTGACACCCACATGCTGCGCTTCTCGCTCGCAAAGAGCACGTACGCCACGCTTACGGCGAGCACGGAACTGGTAGTGAGTTATGGCACAGGCTCGAGCACGCAGCGATGGAACATCGGGCGGCTTGGTCAAGTCGCGGCCCTGCCGATTTCCAAATGACGCGGGTCTACGTTGGCTTGGCCTGCGCTGCCTTTCTATTTTCCGCAGCGTGCAGCAAAGAGGTGACCTCGCGAGCCCCAAACGTGCCGGACGGGGGAAGTGCCATCGAGCAAAATTCAGTGCGCCACGAGCGTGTTGTAGGGCTTGGGCGCACTCAGGTCGTTGTGAGCTCCTCGCGCCCATTCCCCGTGCGCTCGGCGCTTGCCCAACTCCTTGTCGGCGAGCGGGTGTTCTCGCTGTCGCAGTACGACAGTGGAAGTCTCAACACCCTTATCTTTACGATTCCTGACATAGTGTCGCTGAGCATTGGAGCACCGGTCGTGGTGCGCTATGAGCCTGCTGGCAATACGCCGGACTGGGCATTCGGCCCCCTGCCCGCGCGCGTGGACATCCCCTAAGCTGCCCCCAGAATCCGCATAGGCGGACAATTCCGTTTTGCGGGTCTCAACACGAAGGGGGCGGTGCGCGCCCCGGCCCTGCCTATGCACATAGGACCTTCCGAGTGAGTGGCGGCGCTCGTAGGCATGCGAGCAACGCACGGTGAAACATGGAGTTCTGGTCGTGGCGCCTGTT
>JAYWGD010000353.1:0-1879 GCA_043778435.1 Myxococcales bacterium
TCCTCCGCCGCCAGCACCGCGAGCTTCACATGAGGAGGCAAATCCCTGGTCGGGATCACCGTACGGCGCTCGGTAAAAAGCTCGCTCAAGATGGTGCCATCACGCCCAAAGATGCGTGTGGTCTGCATGGGCCTGTAGTTCTTGTGCAAGTCATGGATGCTCGGCAGCCCGGCCTCCATACGCTTCACGTAACCGGCAAGAACTCCGCCCCCAAGAACGCTCCCTAGCGTGCCTACCGCAAAGACACCTTTGGTCCACTTCCAGAGACGACTTGCCATGAGATAGTGTTGTCCTCACCCGATATCAGTGCGCCAAGAACACGAGCGCTGAGCCCAACAAAGCGAGTATCATTACGAGCAACCCGGTCACAAACCCGATCGCTCCAGACTTCCAAGAAAATGACGACGTCGAGGGCTGCGATTGCGCCGCCGGCGCGGCCACCTTTGGCGCAAAAAGGATCACAGGAGTCGAGGCGGAAGTGCGGCTAGCGACCACCAGCGCAGAAGGCTCTCCGCTTCGGCGCGCGGACATGACCGTGACCCCTGCGAGCACCTCCTCCAAGTCGGCTTCAAATCCGGCCGCACTCGCGTAGCGAGCTTCGGGGCGCTTGGCCAGAGCCCGCTCTAAACATGCCCACAACTCGGCAGGAAATGTCAGGCCCTCGACGCGCTCCGAGATAGGGATAGGCGGCGCAGACACGTGCAATTGAAGGAAATCAAGCGGATTTTTAGAATCAAATGGCAATAGCCCCGTGAGCATCTCGTACAAGATCACGGCAAGCGAGTACACATCGGATGCCGGCGTAAGGCTGCGCCCTTGCGCTTGCTCAGGGCTCATAAATTCAGGCGTGCCGAACACCATTCCTTCGCGTGTAAGCTGCACGGATCCAGGTTGCATCTCGCGACGCGTGACCTTGGCCAAACCGAAGTCGAGGACTTTCGGAAAGTCGGCAAGGCCCCCCTGCCTACACAAGAAAATGTTCTCGGGTTTGAGATCTCGATGCACCATGCCGGCCACATGGGCCTCCTCGAGTGCGCCGCACACTTGCATCATCATGCGAAGCGCTCGGCGAAGCTCCATCGGCCCCTCGGTACGCACCACGCGGTTGATGGTTTTTCCCTCGAGCAATTCCATCACAATGAACAAGGTGCCGTCGTCGAGCTCGTCGTACAAAAAGACGCGCGCGGTGTGAGGGTGCGTGAGATGGCTCATGGCGCGAGCCTCGCGCCTGAAACGCGACGCAATATCTTTACGATTGGCAAGCTTCGGGTGCAGCACCTTTACCGCCACCATGCGATTCATGTCGGGCTGCAATGCCTTGTAGACTGCACCCATTCCGCCTGTACCGATTTTCTGGACGATCCTGAACTGACCATCCAAGATGTCCCGGCCTATGAACGGATCTACAACGTCGGGACCAGAACTCACGGCCGGAGTCTCGCTCGCAGTGGTCCACCAGAGCAAGCTTCTTGAGCATGCAGGGTTTCGCCACACGTTTGCCGGCACGGAGATTTGCACGCGCGCGCAACTCGCCGAAGCGCTCGGTGTGCAGGAATCCTCCCTCTACGAAGTCACCCAAGTGCACGGCGCCGCAGTGGCCATTGCAGGAGGCATCGTGTCCTCGCTGCGAAGTGTGGAGGCCGATGCCGTGATTGCAACCGCAGAGCGCATGCGTGCCGCCGCCATACGCACCGCCGACTGCGTGCCTATTCTTTTGGGCGACGCGCGAAGCGGCATCGTTGCGGCGGTGCATGCTGGATGGCGCGGCGTTGAAGTCGGCGTGATCGCGGCAGCACTGGACGCGATGCCCCATGATGCAGAAATCATCGCCGCAGTGGGTCCACACATTGGCCCATGTTGTTTTGAGGTATCAGCCGAA
>JAYWGD010000354.1:0-1834 GCA_043778435.1 Myxococcales bacterium
CGAACCGATCGCGCACCAGACGCAATGCGCGGGACTCGGTGTCGTAGAGCGCGATAGCGTACATGCCCTCGAGCTTGGCCCACAGCCGGTCCCCCCACTCCGTGTACCCTGCAAGCACCACCTCGGTGTCACCCGTGGTGCGAAACGTGTGGCCGCGGGCTTGCAACTCAGTGCGCAATGCACGGAAGTTGTACACCTCGCCGTTGAACACGAGGATGAACTTGCCATGCGAGCTTCGCATGGGCTGCCCTGCGCGCAGGTCCAAGTCCACGATGGCCAAACGCGCGAAGCCGAAGCCCGCATCCCCGTGCATCACACACAATTGCGTGTCCGGACCGCGATGCACGATGGAGTGCACCGAGCGCATCAAGCGCGCCTTGTCTACAGGCGCGCCGCCATGAACCTCACCCGCAAAGCCGCACACGGGGGCGCCTTACCAAACCTTCCATGGCGGCGTGCTGGCCCACAAGCCCTCAAGCACCTTCAAGTCACGTACAGTGTCCATGCATTGCCAAAACCCTTCATGCTTGTAGGCCATCAGCTCGCCTTCGCGGGCCAGCTGCTCCAGCGTATGCGCCTCAAGGATACAGTCGTCACCGCCCAAGCACTTGAACACCGCGGGCTCAAACACCATAAATCCACCGTTGATCCAGCCCTCGCCGACTTGTGGCTTTTCGGTGAACTCCGAGACCCTGTCGCCTTCAAACACAAGGCCCCCGAAGCGGGCGGGCGGACGCACCGCGGTGACGGTCGCTATCTTACCGTGGGCTTTGTGTAACGCGATCAGCTTGGGAATGTCCACATCGGAGACACCATCGCCGTACGTCAGCATGAAGGTTCCGTCCTTCTCCAAGTGCGTGCGAAGGCGTGCCAAACGACCGCCTGTGAGCGTGTCGGAGCCCGTATCGACCAGGCGCAATTGCCAGTCTTCGCTGTTGCCGCCGTGGGTGTCGGAAGCGCCCGTCTTGAGGTTCACAGACAAGTCCGACGACATAGCGTGGTAGTCCAAAAAGTAGCGCTTGATGACCTCTCCCTTGTAGCCCAGTGCAACCACGAAATCAGTGAAGCCACGCGTGCCATAGAGCTTCATGACGTGCCACAGGATGGGCTTGCCCCCGATCTCCACCATGGGCTTTGGCTTCGAGACGGTCTCCTCACCGAGTCGCGTTCCGAGTCCGCCTGCGAGCAATACGACGTGCATAGCTTGTGTACCTTGGTAAGTGGTTTGGGCCTACAGGCCGAATCGTTGACTGAGGTTGCGTGCCGCTCGGAGCACTGTTTCGGCACCCTTCGGGGATCGCTCTTGGGTCCAGCGCACCACGCGGGAGAAGATCGTATGGTTGCGTTCGTTGCGGGCCACCGCGCGTCGCATCTGCCCTACAAAGACATACTCCAGAGGATGCCGCTGCAGGTAGCCGTCTAAGTACTTGTTCATGAGCTCCGTGCGGATGGCATAGCCCTCGAAGGCGTCCTTGTTCACGCTGGCTTGGCCGCCGTGGCGCCGCACCGACATGATCGGCTCAGCGATCATGGCCATGTCCCATGTTTCGGCGTACCTCATCAACACCGACAAATCGCCCCAGTACATGGGCACGCCGATGTCGAAGCCATGGATGCGAAACACCTCGCGGCGATATACAAGCCCTGGCATGGGGATCACATTTTTTCCGCGCTCGAGTAGCGTATGAATGTAGCGGCGCCCGGCCCATACTTCGTCTTTGGCAATCCAGCGACGTGACCCCGTAAGCACGGCGTGCTCGTCTACAAAGTTGAAGTTGGAGCCACAAACTCCCGCTTGGGGCTCGCGCTCCAGCATGCCCACCGCGCGCCCCAA
>JAYWGD010000355.1:0-5190 GCA_043778435.1 Myxococcales bacterium
TGCAAATGGCCAAGTGAATCCGATCGGCGCCACTTGGTTGCAGGACAGCGAAACCAACAGATCCGACGACGGTGCATTCTGCGCGCTCTGAAACGCAAAACCAAACTCGGCATACATGCATCCATTGCTGCTGGGCACGGCGAAGCCACTTTCTTTTCCGAGCGCGTTGTAAAGATCGTTTTTGAGCGCAGCGTCGTTGAGTGTCATCCACCCCAAGACTCGAAAGTGATGAAAGCGCGCGACTTGAGCCTCTTGCGGAGCGGGTTGCGAGCCTGGAATCAAACCTGGTGGCAACAATCCCGGCGGGAGCAGCAACGCTCCAGCTTGCATCCATTGCTGAATTTGTGGGGGCAGCAAGTTGGTGCCCTGAGAGGTGGTCGCAGCGACCGGTGGCTCGTAGTTCTGGAGGCGAAACATCGTGACTTGCGCGCCTTGATCTTTCCACGCCGAAAAAGGCTGCGAGATGCCTGCACATCCCGTGAGGGCAGCGAGAGAGAGCAATGACACGGCGCGAAGAAGGAGAGTTGGCATTCGCATGGCTCCTAAGGAGGCCTGAAATCCACACGTGCGTCAACATCCGGAGACCTGCTAATGCACGACACGAACCATGTTTAAGATCTTGCGTATCAATCACGTCGCGGTGTGCGTGTCTGACTTGGATGCAGCCGAGCAAAAGTTTCGTGCGCTTGGGCTTGTGCCTTCGGGTCGCGAGCTTGTCGCATCGCAGCAAACCGAGGTCTCATTTTTCCCCGTTGGCGAGAGCAACATCGAGCTCATCAAGCCAGAAGGCAACGCAGGCCTAGAAAAGTTCCTCGAGAAGCGCGGTCCCGGGATTCATCACATCGCGCTCGAAGTCGATCACTTGCAGAATGCACTTACCTTGCTTTCTGCGCTCGGCGTGCCGTTGTTGGACGCGGAGCCGCGCGCAGGTGCACACGGTACCAAGGTGGCTTTTTTGCATCCCAAGGCGCTTGGCGGTGTGCTCGTAGAATTGGTTGAGGTTGCGGCGCCTCACTGATTGATAGGCACAAATTCAAGTGCGATTGGGCGTGACGCGGGCGCTCGGCCGCGTGTACCTTAGGCAGCGATGAAGTCCCCGATCGTTCATTCCGCGTTTGTACTTGTTGTGATCACGTCACTCGCGTTCGCTCCGTGCGTGGCCTTCGCTGCGCCCGAAGCCGCAGCACCCGCTGCTTCGCCCAAGCCTGTGAAGGCAGTGGTCCTTAATGAGGCCGAGCTGCTTAAAGCAGCGGTCAAGGCTGACAAGGCCGGAGAGACCAAAACGGCTGTGGTTGCTTGGGAGGCGGCTCATGATTTTGGTGTGAAAAAAAACAAGCTAAAGCCGGGCACCGTGCTCTCGCTTGCCAAGGCGTACGACGCCGACAAACGCCACGCCGATGCACTTGCAAAATACGGCGCCTACGTGGAGCTTGCCAGCAAAGGGCCAAACGCGAACGCCGCCAAAGCTGCCAAGAAAGACTTGGACGCTGCCTCTGCGCGTATCGCGGAGCTCGAGGCCATGAAGCCAAAGCTTGTCATCACGGGGACCTTTCCAGAGGGCTCACTCGTCACGGTGGATGGCACGGAACTCAAAGGCACTGAGACCCAGGTGGCTCCAGGGCCGCACGCGGTGAAGGTCACCAAAGATGGCTACGAGCCACTCGAAACCAATGTCACGGTGCCTGTTGCAACCGACACGGCCGTTGCACTCACACTCAAAGCCTTGCCACCTCCGCTGCCGCCACCTGCGCCGGTGGCAGCGGACCCTCTGCCTCCAAAAGTTGCAGAGGCTCCTGTAGCGCCAGCACCAAAACCCGCGCAGGACAGAACCGCCGCCTACGTCACAGGCAGCATCGCGCTGCTCGCCGCCGGCACCGGAACGGCGTTTGGTTTGATGGCGCTTTCGCAGAAGAGCGACTTCGACAGCACTCCCACCAAAGCGATTGCAGATCGCGGCGAGAACTACACCTTGGTGGCAGACATGTCGTTCGGTTTGGCCCTCACCTTTGGCTTGACCAGTGCTGTGCTGTTTCTCACGGACGACGAGGAGCCAGCTGCAAAGTCCTCTTTTCTTCGCACGCAAAAGACCGCCACCAAATTGCAAGTTCGCCCCGTTCCGATGGTGGCTCCTGGTATTGCGGGAGCTGGCGCCACGTTCCGCTTCTGAGAAAGTACAAGACACATGATGAAGCACAGTTCCAAATTTGTTTTTGTCGCGTTTCTTGGCTTGTCCGCTACGGCGTGCCAGCTGGCTGTGGACTTTGATCGCAGCAAAATACCTACGGTGAGCCAAGACGCGTCGGTGGTGACCCCCATTAGCGTTTTACCAGATTCGGCGGCAGTCAAGGCAGATGCGGCGCCGAGCACAGATGCCGCGCTTTCGCCAGATTCGGCGATTTTTTTTGATGCGGCGGTTGCGACCGATGCAACCTCTGCGGTGGATGCAGCGTCAGCCGCAGACGCCAACTGAGCGTTTTGCTCTCCGTGAAGGAAAACCTATTGAGCCCCAGTTGTCACAAACAACTGGGGCTTGGATTTTCGCTTGATGTTCGACTCTGAACAGCGCACAAGCATAACCCCTTCGATGCCCGACACCATGCCTCAAACGCCAGCCACCGCAGCCGCTTCGGATTCCGTGCTCTTGGGAATGGAGGACGATGAGGCAGGTGCCCGCATTGTGCGCGAAGAGCTCAAGTTGCTGAACACGGTGAAGAATGCGTTGCAAGGCGCGCGTGCGCGCGCGGAGGCTCCGGATGAGCCCAAGGACGACGCGCGTTTGCTTGAGATCCGAGAAGAGATTTCTACGGCTCGGCCTGATGACTTGCCTGCGTTGCTCGAGCAAATGCACAACCTCGGCGCGCTACGCGCGCAGCGCGGCAAAGGAGTTGTGGGCGCTGTTGACCCGGGCTCGCCATACTTTGCACATTTGCGTTTGGAGGAAGAGGTTCCGAACGGCAAGCCACGCAAGCGAGACTTGCTGATTGGCAACAAAGGCTACGTCGACAGCGCGAGCGGCGTGCGTGTGGTGGATTGGCGCAATGCGCCCGTGTCCAAGATTTTTTATCGCTACGTGGAAGGCGACGATTACGAGGAGGAGCTCGGCGATCGCATTGTGGAGGGCAGGGTGCTGCTGCGCCGAAGCGTAGCCATCGTGGGCGGCGAGTTGCGCCGTGTAAGCACGCCTGACGGGGTGTTCCTGTGCGACGCGCAGGGCAAGTGGCGCCGCCTGGACCCTACCCGCGCCAAACTTCGCACCGAAGGCACCAAAGCCAAGCTGGGCGACTCCAATGCCGATGGTCTCACGCGCGCCGACAAGGTGTTGCCCGCCATCGCGGCCATGATCGACAAAGAGCAGTACAATCTCATCACGCGCCCGGGCACAGGCATCATTGCCATTCAGGGCAGCGCGGGCAGCGGCAAAACCACCGTGGGCTTGCACCGTATTGCCTATCTTGCCGAGACCGATCCCGTGCGTTACCGCCCTGAGCGCATGATGGTTGTGGTGCCCAATGAAGCGCTGATTCACTATGTGCGGCGCGTTTTGCCCGATCTAGGCGTCGACGGCGTACCGGTCACCACCTTCAGGCGTTTCGCGACCCGAACAGCGGTCGGCTTGTTCCCCAAATTGCCTCTGCAGCTCAGCGAAGAAACCCCGTCGGTGGTCTCGCGCGCCAAGCAACATCCGGGCATGCTTCGTGTCATTCGCGATGCGGT
Source organism: Myxococcales bacterium (assembly GCA_043778435.1). GTDB lineage: Bacteria > Myxococcota_A > Polyangia > Polyangiales > Polyangiaceae > JAAFHJ01. The sequence continues at coordinate 3,715 of JAYWGD010000355.1, forward strand.
CGAAGAAATGGCCAGCGATGTGCGCGCGCGTTTGGATGCCTTCGCCGACAAGTGGGCAGGGGCAGGGACTGTGGTCAAGGCATGGGACAAGACCGCCGGCGACGCGCTCGAGATTCGACTCACGCATTTGTCGTCCTGGATGGATGGCAGCAAGGACCTGGGCGTCAGCGCCAAGAGCTTGTCGCAAGCCACGTGCAGCGCACTACAGGCACTGCTCGTCGACGCGCGAAAGCAAGCCCGTGCTGTGCTCGCAACGTGGGACGAAGTGCTCACCAATCGAGACCGATTGGCCAGGCATATGCCCGACTTGAATGAGATGCAGATGAACCAAGTGCACGGCTGGTGTGTGCGCCAAATGCGTGTACGCGCAGAGGGCGAACGAGATGGCGAGACGCCTTCGGTAGATACCGAAGACTTCGCAATTTTGCTTCGTATTTGGCAGGAATTGCGTGGCGCACTTTTGGGCTCCGACGAGAAACCCATGCGCTTTACACATTTGTTGGTGGACGAGGTTCAGGACGCAAGTGCGGTGGAACTGCGTGTGTTGCTCGACCTCACGGGCAAGGAACCTGCGGCCACACTTGCGGGCGACGTTGCGCAGCGCATGCTCGACGATGGCGACGACCGCGGCGAGTTTAAGTGGAGCGATCTGCTCAGCGAGCTCGGCATGGAGACCGCGGCAATCGATCCGCTCAAAGTCAGCTACCGCAGCACGGCCGAGATCACCTCGTTTGCACGCGGCGTGCTTGGTCCGCACGCACACGACGCCGAACCCATTGCCACACGGCATGGCCCGATGGTCGAGCTATTTCCGTTCTCATCGCAAGGCGAGGCCGTGGCGTTCTTGGCCGATGCGCTCAAAGAGCTGCACGCCAGTGAGCCCAACGCCAACGTGGCCATCGTGGCGCGCTTTGCGCAGCAGGCCCAAATCTACTTCGAAGGCTTGGAACGCGCCGAGGTGCCGGGCGTGCGCCGTGTCGCCAAACAAGACTTCTCATGGGAGGCAGGCGTCGACGTCACCGATGTGCGCCAAACCAAGGGCTTGGAGTTTGACGAAGTGGTCTTGGTCGACACCAACGCCGCGAGTTACCCAGACGCCGCCAACACGCGGCACGCGCTCTACGTGGGCGCCACGCGTGCCTCGCATCAGCTTTGGTGTATCGCCAGCGACACGCCATCCGTGCTCGTCGAAGAAGGCATCAAGGCAGCACACGCACTCGTTCAGCCAACGAGCTGAGCACTAGGCAAATACTTGGGTCTGAGAAGCCGACAGCTCAGTTTTGGGAGGTCGGTTTCGATCTGCTTCCATTAGTTTACATAATGTATCTTATGCGAAATTGGTGCTGAGTGTGGTTGAGTCGCGACCCAGAGCGAGCAAAAGCATGGGACCAGAAACCTGCAGGATACTTCTTAGTGCGTTTTCGCTTAGCAAACCTTGCTTGGCGGAGCATAGACCGCATCCACGGCGTTTGGCTT
>JAYWGD010000356.1:0-1873 GCA_043778435.1 Myxococcales bacterium
GACGTGGCGGCGATTGAACAACGCTTAAACGAAGTGAGTTCGGCGCATGAGTTGTCCACCTTGCGCGCCAGCGTTCGCAAGGAGCTTCGAGGCTTTGGCGATGTGGCGCGCTTGAGCACCAAGGTGCTCACCACCCGCGTTGCGCCCCAGGATTTAGGGCGTCTGCGCGCGAGTCTTCGGGCCGCAGCAACCATTGCGGAGCTCGTGGCCGAGGCTCCGTTTGCAGCGCGATGGGTGATTGCTGCGAGCTCAGGCCTTGGCAAAGCCGCTGAGTTGCTAGAGCGCGCGCTGAACGATGATTTGCCCGTACGATTTGGCGATGGGTCGACCTTCAAGCAAGGCTTCGACGCCGAACTCGATGTGGCGCGGGTGGCCCGAGACCAGGGCGCGCAGTTGTTGGCAGAGATGGAGTCAGACCTTCGAACGCAGACGGGGATCTCGTCGCTCAAAGTGAGGCACACGCGTGTGTTCGGTTGGTACATCGAGATCACCAAGACGCACGTAGGGCGCGCTCCTGCATCGTGGCGTCGCAAGCAAACGGTGGCTGGAGGCGAGCGCTACACCACCCCGGAACTGGATGAGCTTTCGGATACACTCGCCGGCGCCGAGGAGCGCGCAACGGCCAGAGAAACGGAGCTATGGGCCGACTTGCTCGGCGCGCTCGCACATGAAGCACCTGCACTGTACACGCTCTCTGCGCGCACCGCGGAGCTGGATGTTACATGCGCGCTCGCCGAGCTTGCGCAGTCGCGCCGCTGGACGCGACCCAGTGTGGACACAAGCACGAGGTTGGAACTTGTGGGTTCGCGTCACCCGGTTGTGGAGACCCGTGTGCGCGGGGGAGCCTTTGTGCCCAACGATGTGTGCCTCGATGAGTCGCAACGCTTCCTGCTCATCACCGGTCCCAACATGGCAGGCAAGTCCACCGTGATGCGGCAAGTGGCGCTCAGCGTGTTGCTTGCACAGATGGGCAGTTATGTTCCGGCTGACCGTGCGCACGTGGGCTTGGTCGATGCGCTGCTTACGCGAGTGGGCGCCAGCGATCGCTTGAGCGAGGGCGAAAGCACGTTCATGGTGGAGATGAAAGAGACGGCCAATGTGCTTGCGCGCGCGACGTCAAAGTCGCTCATTGTGCTTGATGAAATCGGCCGCGGCACCAGCACGCATGACGGGCTTGCGATCGCGCGTGCCGTTTGTGAACATGTGCATACCGCAATTAAATCACGCACGCTTTTTGCGACGCATTTTCATGAGTTGAGTTCACTTGCGGAGGCGCTTCCAGGGCTGGTGAATCAGAGTGTGTCGGCCACGGAGCACGATGGGCGGCTGGTGTTTTTGCATCGCTTGAGGCCTGGGCCTGCGAGTCAGAGCTTTGGTATTTCATGTGCTCGTGAGGCGGGAGTTCCGGAGTCGGTGGTGGCTCGTGCTGCGATGCTGTTGCGGGATGTACCTGTCGTGGTGCCAGTTTCTGAAGTGGGTGAAGTGCTGAGCGAGAAGAATATGCATGATGCACGTGAGGTGGCTGCGCTGGCGAAATTGCGTGGTGCGGAGGCAGATCATCTTACGCCTATGGAGGCCTTGTTCTTGGTGGCTGAGGTGCAGGCTTTGCTCGGATCATCGTTTTGAGTGGTGGTGCGATACATCGTGATGTTGCAAACATGGTGAAACACGGGCCAGCACGATAGGGGCGCCTGGCGGCGCAGGCGGTGTGGTTGTGGTGGTCGCTGCGCTCAAAGCTGCGGGACGGCGAAGCTTGTGCGGGGTGCGCTTTTGCACGGCGCGCGAGCGCCCCTGCGGAGTCGCCCGCGGAGGGGCGCGTGAGGCGCTCCCCAGCGCGCACGCTCGGCGGGTCTTTCGGCGGGCGCTTTCAGCA
>JAYWGD010000357.1:0-1872 GCA_043778435.1 Myxococcales bacterium
CAGCACCCTGAGCTGTGCTCTTGAGCGCGAGAGATGCCACGAACCCTAAGGTAGCCGTTACCACGGGGTTGGTGCTACGCCACAAGTTGGTCATAATGACGCCAGGGTGCAGCGAATTTGCAGTTCGATTCGTTCCCGCAAAACGATGTGCAAGCTCGCTCGCAAACAAGATGTTGGCGATCTTGGACTGCCCGTAAGCAGTCCAGTTGCGATAGCCTTTGGCTCCATCCAGGTTGTCCCATGCGATGCCTCCGGGCGGCGCGCCCTTGTGTGCGTCGCTGCTGACCATCACCACGCGGCCGGCGTCCGTGAGCGAATCCAAAAGACCCGTCACGAGCATGAAGTGGCCAATGTGGTTGGTAAAAAACTGGAGCTCGCAACCATACGCCGTCTGCAACGTTGGCAATGCCATGATCCCGGCATTGCAAACAATGGCATCTAGGCGGATACCTGCACTTTGCACGCTCCTCACACACGCCCGAACACTGTCGGGTTCGGCCAACTCGCAAGCCATGGGCACCGTGTCGCCCACGACGGTCGCACATGCGGCGCGTGCCTTCTCCAAGGTGCGCGCCGTGCCCACCACTTTGGCGCCGCGAAGTGCCAACACGCGCATGGCCTCGAGCCCCAAGCCCGAGTTGCAGCCAGTGATGAGGATGGTCTGGCCTTGGAGCAAGAGTCCTTCCGTGACTTGCTCCGCCGTTGAGCCGTAACCGAAGCCCGTCGAGCCATTGGAGCAAAGGTGTTCGTAAAGCGACATGTGCATAGATTAGTGCTGCGTCCCCCGACGCGTCACCCTAAAGCCGCGCGCTCGGACCGGAAACTTTGGCACTGCGTTTGGGGTGCACCTTGCCTCCCACCGCCAGGAGCCTCATCACCATAGAAGGTTGCATAATGCACGCACGCCCGTTTGCGACATCGGCATCCGGCAAGGGCTCCTTGCTGGGACCATGCAAGGCCAAAGCGACTCCCAACGCGACCAACAATGGCCCTCCAGCGCGAGATAGCACTGAAGGGATGGCGCCCGCCGGGCGCCCGCAAACATTATTCAAACGCTTGTTGCGACGCTCTGCTGCCGTCCCAGGAGCACGCCCACGCAAGCATGCACGACGTGCATCCCCTGCACGCTCACAGCGAAGCGCATGCACCCTAGAGCCCGGTACACGAGACAGGCCCGCGCACAGGCTAAGCCAAGATGCCGTCTTGCATCGGCTCCGCTTCATGGCATCTTTGTGCGCCAAGTTTTGGACGCACAATGCGGTGTTGTGACAGCGTGTTTGGCCAGGAGCATGTGTGTGATTTTGCATACACTGAACATACGATCAGCATCGCGGCTTAGGCAAACCGCCTGCGACGATTTTTTCACTCACGAGCTTTTTCGCTGATCAAAATCGACCGCCAAACTTGTACAGAATGTCGGCGATGCAAACCCACGCTTTCGCCGCGCACGCGCCAGATCAGCCCTTGGTTCCCTTTGTGCTCCAGCGCCGCGAGGTAGGCCCCGACGACGTGCTTATCGAGATCCTTTACAGCGGCATTTGCCACTCCGACATCCACCAAGCCCGCGGCGAATGGGGCAACTCCACGTTCCCGATGGTGCCCGGCCACGAGATCATCGGACGCGTCGTGCAAGTCGGCGCCAAGGTAACCAAGATCAACGTGGGCCAAATGGCCGGCGTGGGCTGCATGGTAGATTCTTGCCGCGGCTGCGGGCCATGCACCGATCATCACGAGCAGTTCTGCGAGATTGGGCCCGCCTATACTTACAACAGCACCGAACGAGATCGCACAACGCCCACGCAGGGTGGCTATTCGCGCCACGTGGTGGTGCGCGAACGCTTCGTGCTCGTGGTGCCCGAAAGCTTGGACCCC
>JAYWGD010000358.1:0-5179 GCA_043778435.1 Myxococcales bacterium
AGGCGCTTCCGGCACAAAGGATGCGCGCCTGCCGTTCTCTGCTGAAAAGCCTGCCTCAACGACCTTCGACCTGATCGCCCGCAAAGGTGATGGCAGTGTCGATACGTCGTTTACCGGTTGGCTACGCGTCTCGATCAAGCCGGGCGCGGTTGATGAAGTGACGGGGCCAAGTGCCGAAACCACATCGGGCCGCAACGTGCGCGTGGTGGCCGGCATGGCAAAGCAGATCACCGTGAAGTATCGCGGCGCATTTGGAGATGTTGCGCTTCTCGTTTCTGACTTGGGGTACGACAAATCGCTTGTAGATTCGCCCAATCCAGCTTGTAGCGACGGTCAAGACAACAACGGCAACGGCCTTATCGACTTTCCGGCTGAGCCCGGTTGTGAAGCAGCAAATGACGAAACCGAAACAGGCGGCACCTATGCTGTTTGGGCGAGTCCTCTTCTGCGTTACGCCTATCCACGCATCTCGGATGTCCGCGGCCGAGAGCGCAGTGGCGCGTCAACCCCACTGAAGTTCCAGCAGGTCCAATTGGACACTGGATACTCACCGGCCTCGAAGAGCTACGCATTTAAACTCGTTGTCACACGCATTGCTGCCAATGGTTTCTATGTGACGGACCTGGATGAAACACGCGGCTATTCAAGTGTGTTTTTCTACAATTTCACGTCTCCTCCAGGAATGCGCGTTTGCGATCGGATTCGCGCAATTTCGGGCACAGCGACAGAATTTTTCGGGTCGGTTCAGATGAGCTTCCCTTCGTGGCAACTCGAAGAATGGCAGCCTCCGTCCATCAGAGACACGAACGGCAACATCGTTCCGAATCCTAAAGGATGGGTCTGCGAAGAACCCGAGCCCCAAAGATTGATCCCCGAAGTCATCTCGGTGCCAAAGTCGATGCTCAGCTTGGTGCATGCACTCGTGACAGCCGACACGGGTACCTACAAGGACAGCGCCGAGGTCGAGCGCACGACCGCGGTCTATATCAGCTCTGCCTTTGGACCAGAGTTTCCGAAAGTTAACCCCAAATATGACGGGAAAAAGGTTACGTCCGCGAACCCTCGCTATTTGATGACGGAGAATGCAACCAACTGCGACTTCAACAACAACGGCTCGGTGGACTTCACCGAGCAAACGGAAGCGGGTTGCTCAGCGTCTTGTGACGTCCTGAGCAAGCTGGTGCCAGACCCCGCCAAACCATCTTCACTCATCAGCATTCCCGGTAGCTCTGATTGCACGGAGTATTCCAACTTTGTTGCACGCAAAACGTTTCGCGTGGTTGTCACCTCCAAAACCGCAGCGGGCGTACTGACCGGTGACACCGTGCAAGCGGACCTAAGCACTGTCGCGCAGGCTGATCCTCTGTCGCTACGCGGGAAGGCCATTCAGACATTGCGAGGTACCTTGAACTACTTCTCGGGAGGCTCGCAATTCACCATTCAGGCCCGCTGCAGCGACGACTTTGTCACTGCGGGTTCTACTGCAAAACCCATCTCCACCGCGTGCATCTTTCCACGCACCGAAAAAGAACTCGAAGAGACCAACTGAAGGACAACGAGCCATTATGATGCGACCAATCACTCCCTCCGTTTCTCTGATCCTTTTTTGCGCCACGAGCAGCGCGCACGCTCAAACGGCCAGCACAGCCAGCACGCCCGGCGCAGTGCCTTCCGCGCAATTGGCCGTGCAACCGACTGCACCCAAGGGAGCGGAGCCCTTGAAGGAGCCACCCCTCGTCGCGGCTCCTGCGGTCAGCGCGGGTGCGGGCGGCGCCGCGGGCGCTGGTGTGCCGGTGGTCTCGAGCAACAGCGGCTTTATGGATACGCGTCTCACTTGGACCTTTGGTGATGATGATTTCCTGCACAAGACAGGCGAGCTCATTCCGCTATCTCCCAACGCGTCGATCGGCGATCGCCAACAGTACCGCTTGTTTTATGATGGATTGAATTCGCGGTTTGCAGGTCGAGAAAACTTCACGCACCTTGCAATGTACAAGAAGCTCCCTGGCTTCATCGAGGGGATCACGACCGAGGCGTCTTTGGTCATGCGCTTCAATCTCGATTCGCTCTCCGCAAACACAGGCAATCTGAACCAAGCGTTTTATGACGCGGGTTCGTTTTTGCGCATCTTCTACAATACGGACAAGGCGGCGCCCTCCGAAGGGTTGTCTGCGACATTCTTTCCATTGGACACCGATCGCGTGCGGTTGGGGTATCTCTACGAAATCAGTTGGGGTGGCACATTTGCGGCCCAAGGCGAATCGATTTTCCCTCGCATCCAGGGCGCTTCTCCGGGTCTCAAAGTACAGTACGACCGCAAAGGATTTTACGCCTACGGTGCCTTTAAGACCGCAACGATTATGCAGCCACAACAAGTGCTCACGTCGTCGACCAGCGATGCGGACACCGTACGTGTTGGAGAAGCAAATGTCGGTGCTTTGGGAGGCTTAGGCATCGACCTCACAGAGCAGATCCGTGTCGACGCGGGCGCTGGCTACTTCATGCAAGGCAAGTTCGACCTCGAAGATGTGCGCGGCAAGCCCGTGTACACCTACGGCAGCTCGATGAGAGCTCTCTACCATAAAAACATGCCCACCCCGGCTTCGGTGGACGTCACGCTCTACCGCAACGATCCAATGGCACCGATGATTATGTTCCGTCCGGAGACCTATGTTCCCGGCCAAGTTGCCTATTCGGTGAGCGCTGAGGGGTCAGTGCTGCAGCAGAACCTGAAAGACTTTGAGGTTAGCGGTGCGACGAAGAAGCAGATGGCATACGCCGGTGCGCTGCAAGGAGTTGTGAAGGCCGATTACCTCAGCCTAAGCCTCACCGGCCTGGTGCGAAATCTTGCTTTTCTTCAGAAAAATGTGCCCGGTTTCATCCCGTTTTCAACGTTACCGCAGTTCTCGGAAACCACGCCTGAGCTCTTTGGTTCTTTTGCTGCGAGCTACTACTTTCCGAAGAGCCACCTGACCCCCAACTTTGGCATTGGCGTCCAGATCCCTTCGACATTCCGCACCGAGTTTACTGAAGGTGGCGTACAGGCATCGCGAACCACAGTCGTTCGCCGTGCAGGTCAAGAGTCCATCCTTCCGTACAGTGCAGAGGTACAACCTATTGTGCAGTCTCGTATCGGCGTGCGCTGGGATTTGAACGATGCCTTCGCCATGCTTGGATGGGCGCAGCTGGTGCACGATGCAAATGGTTCTTTGGTGGTTCGTGATGCGAATGAGGGGACGACCTCGCTTCGCGTTGCGCAAAGTGCCACTCGTTTGGGCGGCGCCATTGCGCTCCAGGCGCGCTTTTAACCGCACTTCGGAGCAAATCCCTTGCCCTCCGCGCAGAACGCGGACTATGACGCACCCAGCCCGCAGGACGCACTTTGCGCCCAAAGAGCATCACGAGGTTGGCCGCGGTTCATTCTGCCACCATCCCTTTAACGAGAAGACACATGCCCCAGTATTCCGATAAAACAGCAGAGATTGTTGCGAAATTCCGCACTCACGAGTCCGACACTGGTTCTCCAGAGGTGCAGATTGCTCTGCTCACAGATCGCATCACGTACTTGACCGAGCACTTCAAGACGCACACCAAGGACCACCATTCGCGTCGTGGCCTCCTCAGCATGGTTTCGCGTCGCCGCGGCTTGCTCGCATACCTGAAGAAGAGCAGCCTCGAACGCTACCGCAAGACGGTCGCCGCTCTGGGCCTCCGCAAGTAGAATGGATACAACGGGGTGGTTCTTCGGAGCCGCCCCGTCCGCTTGTTGTAATCTACACTTTTTTCCCTGCGTTCATCGTTTTTCCGTTTTTTGAGCGTTTCCTGGCTCTTCGTTTTTTGAGTGCAATGCCTGTAGCCTGCATTCAAACACCGAGGACACAGGAACCAAGAATTGGAGGGCAGTGATGGAGGGAGCCCACACTCACTCACAACCTCCCCGATCAAGGACACCCTTCCCTATGGCATTTGTTCGCGAATCCGTTCTCATCAATGGCAAACCACTCACTTTTGAAACCGGGCGTCTTGCCAAGCAAGCGCACGGATCGATACTCATGAGCTACGGCGAGAGTGTGGTGCTCGTCACTGCCGTCTCCGGCGACGCGCGCGAAGGTTTAGACTTTTTCCCGCTTACCTGTGAGTACGTGGAAAAGACCTTCGCCGCAGGCAAAATCCCAGGCGGCTTTTTTAAGCGCGAAGCCCGTCAACGCGATGAAGAGATTCTCGTTTGTCGGTTGATCGATCGCCCCTGTCGCCCGCTGTTCCCCGACGGCTTCAAGAACGACACGCAGATCATCGCCACGGTTGTGTCGTTCGACAAAGAGAACCCGACCGACGTGCTGGCACTCACGGGCGCCTCAGCCGCATTGCACATCTCGGACATCCCATGGGCAGGTCCCCTCGCGGGCGTCCGTGTCGTTCGCGTCAAGGGCGAGCTCATCGCTTTCCCAACCTTCGCGCAGATCGCCGAAAGCGATTTGGACATGGTTGTAGCTTGCACCAAAGACGCCATCTGCATGGTGGAAGGCGGAGCTGCCGAAGCGAACGAAGTCGACGTGATCGACGCGCTCATGTTCGCCCACAAAGCGGCTCAGCCCGTGCTCGAGCTCATTGAGAGCATCCGCGAAGCGGTAGGCAAGACCAAGCGCGTGTTCGTCGCACCCAAACTCGACGAGAGCATCGCCAAGACCATCTCGGGCATCGTGGACGCACCCATCTTGGCCGCCTCGCTGATCGCCGACAAGAAGGCCCGATACGACGCCTACAAGGTCGCCAAAACCGCCATGGAAACATCGCTGAAGGCAAGCCTTGGCGACGGCTACGCAGCCAGCGAAAAGCTCATCAAGGGCGAGTTCGACGAGCGCAAGTACCACGTGGTGCGCGAATACGTTCTGAGCCAGAACAAGCGCATTGACGGCCGCGCGATGAATACCGTGCGCCCCATCATGACCGAGGTCGGTTTGCTCCCGCGCGTGCACGGCTCGGCATTGTTTCAGCGAGGCGAAACGCAAGCCTTGGTGACGGCCACGTTGGGCACCAGCTCCGATGAGCAGAAGATTGATGCGCTTACCGGTGAGCGTTACAAGCGCTTCTTGCTGCACTACAACTTTCCTCCCTTCTCCACGGGCGAGACCAAGCCCATGCGCGGCCCAGGTCGCCGCGAGATCGGACACGGCGCCTT
>JAYWGD010000359.1:0-5178 GCA_043778435.1 Myxococcales bacterium
GTTGTGCGGCCACGCCAAATACCCACTTTATGATTCGATCCAACAGACCACCGTATCGGAGCCTATTCTTAAAGGCCTTCTTCGCGGACCCAAGGTCCAATTTCAGGGCTTGTCGTTGAGTGATGCCATGTGGATGGGCCCCTACGGAACGATGCCTACGAGCGCGCTCTTTCGTGTCTATGTGCACGCTACGTTGAGCGGGATGGACATGCTCATGATCCCCGGGTTTCGCTATGGTGCCGCGCTCAGCTATTTCCGCAAGGTCTATAACGGAACGCTTTCCCTCGACGAGCAAGCGCTGCTGAGCGCCAAGGTCGGTTTGCGGTGGCCAGAGCTGCGCGCCACATTCAAGGCGCGCGCAGCAGAAAGCCAGGCGCGTTTCGATGCCGCACGCGAGGTGATTGGCGACGTTCGTTCAGCGCTTGAAAGCCCGGGATCTACGCCTAAGGATCGAACCCAACTCAACCGAGCGCGATACCAAGAATTGCTGCGTCAAACGGACCCCGCCTGGGCGAGCAAGTCATTGTAGAGTGCATTCTTCTCAGTCGGGGCGGCCGTTGAGCCCAAGGCCAACAATCACCGACAACAGCAAAAACGAACACCCGATGACCAGAGGCACCACCACGCGGCCTGGCAAAGTAGCAGGGCCTTGTTTGCGCCACAGATAGGCGTTTCGCAAGCCAAAAAAAACGAGCGTAAAGCCCAGAGCGCGCGGAATGATAAGCAGTGGGCTAAGCAAAGGTATCGCGCCTCAATGCCAATTGGTTTGGGTGCTTGCGTACCAGCCCACCAGACCGCCTGCCGCATGCATGCCCAGTGCAACAAGCAAGGCGAGCACGCTCAGCATCAAAAAGAACAATCCCAAAAGAATGAACAGTGCACCCACCACGCCGCGCTTTGCGTTGCCTGGCTGTTCCGGATTGCCCACTGCCAACCACACGGAGCGCGCGCCCCACCCGAGGAACACCAAAGCAACCAGTAAAAATCCGAATGCAAACAACATGCTCTAGACGCTAACACCGGTGACGCGTAGGCACCAGGCCTCGACGCCGCGCGGGCTCAATCGTGCACTATCACTCGAAGGCCGGCGTCGTAAACATAGGGGTGCGCGGCGCTCCAGCCCGGCGGCAGAGCGGGGTTGGCAAAGTCGAAAAGGAACTTGGCATCGGGCACGCTCAGATTGACGCAGCCGTGGCTGTGGCGCTGCCCGAACAAGTCGTGCCAGTAGGCGCCGTGTAGGGCGACACCATTGCTGAAGAACTGCACATAAGGAACATCCTCGACGGAGTAGTAGGTCTCCGCTTCGGGCTCGTCCAAGTTGTCCATGGTGATGGCGCGAATTTTTGCCCACACGTGAAAGTGCCCTTTGGGGGTCTCGAAGGGCGACCCCGCGTTGCCTTTGCCCGACGAGATAAGTGTAGCATACACGGGCGCGGCGCCTTCGTAGGCGACAAGGGTTTGGTCCTTGAGGGACACGTCGACCCAGCGCTCGGTGGGGGACCAAGTTGGTTCGGGCGCCAAGGCTCGTGGTCGGCGCAACTCGGAAGGCAAAAGCCATGTTGTATGTGCGCCAGTGGCATCGTTCCAAGCCACAAGCAGACGCTCTGCTTTGCCTTCGCCCTTGGCGCCGGCGACCCGTACGGCCGTGCGCGGTGGGAGCTTGGTCGCTACGCCGTCGTTGTCCTCTTTGCGCGCGCGTGCACCGGAGGCTTTTGCCCAGGCCACGTCGAGCGTCCCCTGCAATTTCGTCCCTAGAAATTTGGAGATGCGTGCTTGCACGATGTTTGCGCTCTGCACCCACATTCCTTTGGTGGTGAGCGACCAGTTGGTGCCGTCTTTTGCTCGCGTTTTAACGATGGATACCCCAAAGCCTCTTTCGAACTCAGCGTCTGGCGTGTCTTCGCCGGCGCGCTCAAAGCTGGCGTAGGCCGGGGTGGATTCCGTCTGAACAAAGAAAAACTTAGGCTCCGATTCTGGTGCGTCCTGGCGACCATCATGCGCCTTGAGGTTGTCGCTACACGCCCACGCCTCGGGCCCCACCATCACCCATGCGCCGTCGCATCCCGGGCCCTTGTGTTTGGCGTAGACACGCACAGTTCGCCCTGCAGCAATCGTGGCCCGTCTTGCGCCGTGAATGTCGGGCGTTGCTCGTAGCTCGACCTCTTCTGCGCCCGTGCGCCGCTCGGTGCTGCCCCCATCAATCCAGGGCGGAAGAAGGGCCGACGCAAGCACCACAGAGGCAGGCCACGCGCTCATTCGCGCACCTGCCGCGCTCGTTGTTTTTTTGCAACGCTAGGAAGCCGAACGCGGAAGCAGGCGCCGCGTTTTGAACTCTGAACCTCGATGTGTCCGCCGTGTTCGTCGACAACGCGCTTGACCACCGCAAGTCCGAGCCCAGTGCCACCTTTTTTCCCGGCGCTTGCGAAGGAGCGAAACAGGCGGTGCTCAATCTCGGTGGGGATGCCGGGGCCACTGTCTTGGAGCTCAAAGACCAAGTCTCCGTCGCGGTAGATCCGCATTCGCAGCTCTTTGCGCTTCGAGTGAAGCATGGCCTCAGCGGCATTCCGAGCGAGGTTTTGCAGAGCGCGCATCATCTTGTTCTGGTCCAAGTAGGCGACGCCCTTGTCTTCGAGCTGAACGCTTAGGGTCACACCACGCGCGGTAAGTTCGGGCAGGATGGAGGTCTCTAGCTCTTGTATGAACGTTGTAAGATGCACCTTTTGGATGAGCAGCGTCTTTTCGCCTCGCGCGAACTGCAGCAAGTCTTCTTGCATCGCCCGCACCGCATCGAACTGCCGCACTGCAAGCCCGGCGTAGGAGGCGCGCGTGCGCTTGTTGTCCTCTGCGATCATCGCCTCCAAGTACCCGCGCAAAACCGCCAAAGGCGTGCGCAAATCGTGAATCACGGCCGACATCACACGCCCGATGGAGGTGAGACGTTCTTCTCGAGCATGCACGTCGTCGAGTACGCGGAGGCGCACCGCTGTCGAGGCATTGGCCGCGATGAGGCGGAGAATGTCCTCGTCTTCCTTGCTGAAGGGGCCTTCCTTTTTGTTGTAGAGTGCAAATGATCCAAACGCTTGGCTCTGCGCGTCTTCCAAAGGCACTGCGATGGCATTTTGTGTGCGAAATCCTGTGAGTTGATCAAGCCTTTTGGGAAGTCGCGGATCGTTTGGAGAGTCTGCGCGCACGATTTTTCCGTGACTTAGCGCCTCACCGATGAGCCCCTCACCATCGTTCATGGGGTAGGCGCGCACCTCGGTGTCTTTGGCATCCATGAGGTAAAGAATGAGGGCCGAGGTCTCGGGGTCGCGCACGCAGAGAGCGCCCGCCGTTGCGCCTGTAGACGCTCGCGCTTCGGTAAGAATGCACGAAAGCAAAGCCTCAAGGGTGCGCGCTTGGGCCATCGACTTCTCGAGTTCAAAGAGCATGCGCAGATCTGCCACGCGCGCCCGCAACTGTGATTCCGCCGAGGCCAATGACGTCACCAGACGAACGTTCTCGAGCGCCACCGCTGCATGGGTTGCCAACAGCTCAAAGGCTCGCATCTCGTTTGGAGAAAATGGCGCATCGTTGTGGCTTTTGAACAATTGCGCGACGCCAACCAAGGTGCCAGACGGTCCAAGCAGCGGCACTGTGAGCACTTGTGTGGTGCGATACTTGTGCTTTTTGTCCCATCGTTTGTCAAAACGAGGATCTTTGTAGGCATCGGGAACCAGCAGGGCGTTGCCTGTTTTGGCGACGTGGCCCGCGATGCCTTCGCCTGAGGCCAGCCTAATGTCGTCCCTCTGTTTTCCATCAACCACACGCGACACGAGGGAACCATCCTCTTCGAGCACATAGAGCGTGGCGCGATCTGCGCCCAGGCTTTTGCGTATGTGCTCCGCAACCAAAATGAGCGCGTGTCCGGCGCTGTCGGCCCGCGTAAGCACCGAGCTCACGTCGCGCAACATGGCAAGCACGCGTCGCTGATGCAGCACCTCGGCTTCGAGTTGTTTCATGCGTGTGGAGGTTGCGGCCATCTTCGGTGCCATGAGTACTTGAGAGCGTATCTCTTCTGCGGGAGCCCGGCACGTTTCGGCCAAATGCGCGGTTGCTCATTGGCCTGGGTTGAGGTTAGTTTACGGCCTGGGTCACGCGCCCTTAGCTCAACTGGATAGAGCACCGGCCTTCGAAGCCGGGGGTTGTAGGTTCGACCCCTACAGGGCGTGCCAAAGCGCGAGCGCGCACGGGGCATCCGCGGGGCGGCGTTCGCGCGTGCTCGCGTACAATCGTACGCTCCGCGCGTCGCTTCACTGGCCTCGCGGTGCCTCGTGCGCGCTCTCGGCTTTGGCGCTTGCTGGATCTGTGTGCAATGCAGCCAGATTTGCTTGCGGCTTTGCCGCTTGCTTGAGTTGTGGGGGGTGCACTCAACTTTGTCATTCTGAGCGTCGCGAACGACCTCCCTTGTGCGGTGCGCTCAGATCGGGCTTGCTGAGCGTCGCTAAGGTTCGCCCACTTTGTGGGCTTGCTTGGCGACGACAAAACTTGATTCGATGCCGGCTGCCCGTAGTCTATTTCGATGCGTTCACTGTTTGCTTCTCTTGGTGCTTGTCTCTTGGTTGCTGGCGCGTGTTCTTCTCCTTCGGCTTCTGTGAGTCCGGCCTCCGAGGCGGACTCGGCAGTGACCCCGAGTCCTGTCGATGCCGCGCCGGTGGCTGTTTCTTGTGGCCTCGCTGGCGCGCCCAAGTGTGGGTTGGGCCAAGCTTGCTCCTCTTCGGTGATGTGCTTGTCGGCCAACTGCACCGCCAATCGGTGTGCGGCGGCGTCGTGTACCGATGGCAAGCGGGATGGAGATGAGACGGGGCTCGACTGCGGAGGCTCTTGCGCGGAGAAGTGTGATGGCGAGGCCTGCACGATATCTGCAGGATGCAAGAGTCGCTCCTGCGTTTCGGGAAAGTGCGCGCCCTCCGGGACCAAAGTCTGCGGCGTGGGAACCAATGCGCTTTGTGCCATTGGTGCAGAGTGCAGCGTGTCGGCCGACTGCAGCTCCGATGTTTGCAGTCAGAACGGTTCCTGCGAGGCGCCATGGACCGACGTGCATCGTGACGGAGCCAGGAATGCTGGGGAAACGGGCGTAGATTGCGGCGGGAGCGTCGCTTTGGCGCAGCCGTGTGCAGCGGGTCAGGCTTGCAATTC
>JAYWGD010000360.1:0-5175 GCA_043778435.1 Myxococcales bacterium
GCAAATACGTCAGCAAAAACGGGGTAGCGTTGCCCTCCGCTCGCGCCGCGCGAGGCACCAAGCCCTCGAGCGCAGGAATGGCCATCACCGCGCCGCCAGTGCCCAACAAGAAATTTCTGCGACCGATACGAATCATGGGGCCTCCGTCACTTTGCGCGTGGTGAACGCATCACTGAGCAAGATGGTGCGCGCGATATCGCGCACGGACACGGTGCGCTTGGCGGCTTGGTCTGCAAGCCCCGCGGCAATCTTGTTCTCAAGCGTGGAGCCGGCATAGCCGAGGAGGTACTCGGTCCAACGCTTGGCGTAGCAAGTCTGCGCTTGGCGACTTGCGGCAATTTTCTCAAACATCGCAGCGCTCCCATCAAGCTTCACGAGCGCGCCGTCGAGCGTGAATTCCACGCGAGAGTCCGCCTCTTGGCCGCTGTCCGTTTTCACAAACGCGCCACTGGCATCAAAGTGCTGGAAGGCAAAGCCCTTGCTGTTGATGGGCGCATGGCAGCCCATGCAACTCGCGCTGCTGGTCGCAAACTCGACCCGCTGGCGGTTGGTCACCACATTGTCCGGGTAGGTAAGCTCGGAGAGCACTGGGGGCGAGCCCGCGGTCTTTTCGCAGAGCACGTTGTTGAGCATCACCACGCCGCGCAAGATGGGACGGCGCTCCACGGGCCCCGCCGCCCACGCAAGCCAGCCCACCCGCGACAGCACGCCTGCACGCTCGGGCGGCAGATTGGTCTTCACAAAATCCGTGTCGTTGAGACCGGTGGTAGGCATGCCGTAAAGCGGGGACAAGCGCGCATTGAGATAGCCGGTGCGTGTAGAGAGCAACTCGCTCACGCCGCCTCCTTGATCGATGACATCTCCGACGGTGCGCATCATGTCTTACGCATGTCGGCGCCCATACCGGCTTTGAAGAGCGGGGATTTTTCACCACTCTTGCTGATCCCCGCATACTCGTTGGCCGAGTACATTTGCTCATGAAATCGCAAAACAGCCGCACGCGATCGCGGATCCGACAGCGCCTTATCGACTTGTCCACCGAAGCTCGCGTCGTCGTCGAATTTGCCAGCCTCGGCATCACCGAGCATCGCGTCGTCCGGCGATACATCGTAGAGCGCCAAGCTCAAGCGCGTCGCGAGCTCGTAGCCTGAGAGGCGCACTCGCCCGCCTACGGGCGACGCGATCACTTTGGCATTGTCGGCAAGCTCGATGCGGTTCAAAAAATACGGGGACTATGCAACTATTTGCACCGCTGCACGCAACCCCGAGCGAAGCTTGTCGTTGTTGTTGCCGCCTGTGCCGGCCAGGATGCACCCCTTGTACTTTGCAAGTTCGTCTGCCGTGGCCGGTCGCTGCAACGCACGCAGCAACAACTGTGCAGCCACCGCTTCGGCGCGGGCCGAAGAATCTGCGGGTGTGCCTGCGGGCACAAATGCTTGCAGTGACGCGTCGTCCGATGCGGCCCTCACCACCAAGGATTCGATGGAGTGGCGTAGCCCGGTGAGCACCTTGGAGGGCACCGTGGTCGAAGGCTGGCTGGTATCAAAGGCAAAGCGCGGCAGCGTCACCGGTGAAGAAGACGCGCCTAGACACCGTGTGGCGTTTGCTCATGCATGAAGTGTGCTTGAGGATTCTTCCAGAGTCGACTTCGGGGCAGACGAGTTGTCCTACCTGGCACCGAATGCCTGCCCCAAAGACGTGCGCTGCCGCTCAATTCCCAGGGCTGAACTGAAACGGATAGGCAACGGTCACGATGCCATTTTCTGGCGCGGGGAAGCTCAAACTTGTGAAGGCGCGCACCACACAATTGACCACGTTCTTGTCCGCCAGCGCGCTTCCGCCGTCGTTGGCAACGGACACAGCCCCAGTGCGATCGATGATAAACTTGACCACCACGCGCCCGCCAAGGCCAGGGTTGGTGCGTAGGCCCGCGTCGTAGCAAACTCGGAAGCGGCCAAAGTTTTGGTGCACCACACGTTGAATGACGGCGGCAGGCAAACGACCTGTCACGAGGGTGTTTCCCGCCGGCGTAATGTCGGGCGTGCGAGGTCTGCGCACGGGCCCCGTTCCGCCAATGGTGCTCAGGCCGAAGCCGCTTGGACCATTGCCATTTCGGCCATGATGCAAGCCGCCAAAGTCGTCAAGACCGATGCCCGGGTCGTTGCCGCCGCCGCCTTGATCAAGGCCGTGGAGACTCAGCCCTTGGTTGCCTCCAGACTCGCCGATCACGTCGCCGAACAGGTTGCCCATGGCGCTCAGTGCATCCTTGCCCGAGGAGGTGGCTTGTCCCCACGGTGCGGTGGGCGCGTCTGGGTCGCCGGCAAGGTTGCTCGCAAGCAAGGCGATCGCGCCGAATTCTCTCGCGTCCTTCACGGCCGCTTCTTTTGCCAAGTGCGGATCGCTGTTGTCGCTGGGTCCTTTGACAGCGTAACGCGCACTGCGAACCGCGACATCCCGCTTGCCCATGGAACCCTCGTCGTCTTTGGCGCGCGCTCCTTTGCTGCCGGACTCACCGCCCGTGGCAGCGGCTTGCTGCGCTTGCAGTTGTTCGCGCTCGGCGGAGGCGCTCAAGAACTTTTGCATCATCATCATTTGGTCGCGACTGAGCTCGGTGTCGTCGTCGCCATTTTGCCCAACATGGCCGTAATAGGCGGCGCCCAAGGTGCCGCCCACGAGCGCTAGCGAGATGCCCGAGGCCGCGATCAGAGAGTTCGAGGCGAGCTCAAACGGGCTCAGAAACGCCGGCGCCGCATCGCCCGCCACGATGAGAAAGCCAATGCCATTGGCGAGCTCGAGCTGCACGCGCATGCCAGGCAACAGCGGCAACTTGTACGCGCCCGCGTCGCCAGGTTGCGCCATCCCAAAAGACTTGACCTCGGCGACGCTCAAAGCATGCGAGCCCCGCAGCGCCACGACACCACTCATGCTGGGAAGCAAGGACACGAACGCTTGGCCCTCACGCACTGAGATAAGATCGACGCGAGAAGCGCCAAGCACGCTTTCTGGAACCGTGCAGTCCACACGCTCTTTGGTGCCGGTCTCCGCGGCCTCACCGACAGCAAAATCACGAGGTGGCGTGAGGTGCGTGACGCTCAAAACATTGACTCCCCAAAGCGCGCGAACCTCGATGTGTTGCACGGTTGCATGTGCCGAAACCATCACGCCGGTGGCTGTCTTCATTGCGCTTCTCCTTGTTTGGGGTGTGCGCTGAAGACACGCCGGGCGCAGAGAAGTTCCCGAGCATGGAGACGAATTTTGCATTTTCCGAACTGCATGCAAAATGCATGTGAATTTTCAGGTCGCGAGCGCTACACATTCCGGACGCACGCGCGCTACAAATTCGGTGGCGTCACCACGAGCGTCGAGCACATCGACACGCATCGGCAAGCGCGATGCATCGAGTGCATCCTGCAGCTCGCCAAGCACGTGCACGCCAAGACGCGCGCCCGTATCGACAAGCAAATCTAAATCCGAAAAGGTGCGATGCGTGCCGCGCGCGCGCGAGCCAAACACGCTTACGACTGCGCCTGGTAGGTAGAGCGCGAGAATGCGCCCTAGTAGGGCAAGGTCCTCATCGCTCAATCCGAAGTCGTGCGAGTCGGCCGCCGCGCTCATTGCGGCGATGCCTGCAGCGCTGCAAGCAGAGCCTGCGCAGCGCTCAGAAACGAGGGCAAGCCCTGGTAGACCTCGGACGCCACTCCGCCATCGTAGGTATGTGAAGTCTTGTTCCGGAGATCGCGAAAGTCGAACCAAGCTTTGGGGTCCGCGATGTAGCCGCGCTCCGCCCCCAAGCGAATCAATCCCGGATACCCAAGCAGCGAGACACCTTCGCCTGCACTGTCGGCCTCCAGGCGCCGACGCAGCATCTTGTGAGAGAGCTCAAAACTGAACTCAAAGGTTTGCACGCTGGCCGTGCGAAAGAGAAAAAACAGCTCTGGGTCTTCGGCCATCGGAGAGGATGAGTATCGCAAGCTTTTCTCAAGCTGCCCCAACGCGAGTGCAAGGGAGCTGTAGTCAATCGCGGACATGATCTCAGCCTATCTCAAAGACGCCGGCGCGAGAAGCGCACGGGGAGCTCCAATCGCACGCCCTTGTCGGGCCCTGGCGGAAAGTGCAACCCGTGATACGCATGCACCATGCATGCATCAAATACGGCGTCGACCACGGTGCTCTCGAGCACACGCACTGCACTGACATCGCCCGAGGGCGCAACCGAAAACGCCACCAGCATACGCGCCGCATCGAAGCGCGTATCTCGCAGCAATGCCTCGCGGCAACACGCCTCTGTGCGAGGCTCATAGAGCGACACGGCCGCGCGAATGTAGGGCTCGGAGAGCCACCATTGCTGTGGCGCGCTCGATGGGGAGGACGCTGGCGTCGCTTGCGCCGCGCCGCCACCGCAAGCGCATAGAAGGCAAAGTAAGAAAACGGAAGCGGTGCCGGTAGCGAGCCATCTTACTCGCGGATGCATTGTGCGTGTCCGAAGGTCTTTGCCGGTCATTTCGAAGGCGCCTCCAGTTTTAGGGTGTACTCTACACTCACAGGCTTCTTGTCGGCAGCCACGGGAAACTTCGCGCGGCGCACGACGGCGCCCATGCATGTGCGCAACGCTGCGTCGCTCAATGTGGATTTGGCCGTGTCTACGCTGCCCACACCCCCCTCTCCATCGATCGAAAACGACAGCACCACGTCACCCGTAAGCGCGCGGCTCTGCTTACGCGCCACATCCGCACACTTTTGTAGCGCGACGATCTTTGACCGCACGATGCGTGCCACGACTTCGTAAGGAAGCGCACCCACCACGCTTGGCGTTGCATGCACGAGCCCGCTCTTTGCACCGGGTCCCGAACTCCCCACACCAATGCCTTCGCCTCGACGGGGGTTTGGCCCATTGCAGCCATATTGGATTCCGCCCACACCGGCACCGGGGAGTTCGCCCACCTCGAGCTTGAGACCGCCTAGCGCTGAGTCCGGGTCGGGGAACCTGAGCTCAAGTAAGTCTGCTCGCGCGGCCACGCCCGCGTCGCTTGCGGCCATCGCGGAGCCTGCGAGAAGTGAAAGGCCAACAAGCATCGAGAACGTTGCGCACATCATGCAAGGAGTGTACGCGGCTCGCGGCCGAGCGCTAGTGCGATGCGGTCGGGGGGTGATTCGCTTTGCTCAGCATGACAGGTC
>JAYWGD010000361.1:0-19025 GCA_043778435.1 Myxococcales bacterium
CCCGTGATGAACATGTACGAGGTGTTTTCCACCATCGCGATAAAGTCGGTGATGGCTGGGCTGTACACAGCGCCGCCTGCGCAAGGGCCCATGATGGCGCTGAGTTGCGGCACGACGCCGCTTGCGAGCGTGTTGCGCAAAAAGATGTCAGCGTAGCCTGCGAGCGATTCGACGCCCTCTTGGATGCGCGCGCCGCCGGAGTCGTTGAGCCCGATCACGGGCGCACCTACCTTGATGGCGGCGTCCATGATCTTGCAGATTTTTTGCGCGTAAGCGCCACTGAGTGATCCGCCAAATACGGTAAAGTCCTGAGCGAACATGAATACCTTTCGGCCGTCCACGTTGCCGTAGCCCGTGATCACGCCGTCGCCCAAAAATTTTTGATCCTGCATGCCAAAGTCGTTGCAGCGATGTTGGATGAAGCGCCCGATCTCGACAAAGGTGCCCGGGTCGCAGAGCAGATCGATGCGTTCGCGCGCCGTGAGCTTTCCGCCTTCATGTTGCTTTGCCACGCGTGCCTTGCCGCCGCCTTCGAGCGCGCGGGTGTTCATCTCGTCGAGGCGTTGCATGGCGGCGTTGGGGGGCAGGGAGGGGGTGCTCATGATCGGCGAGATGTGTACCCCAAAAGGCGCGCGAGAGGGAGGGGCAGGATCGCAGAGCTTGAGCGCAGGGCCGAACCCCCATAGAGCCATTTTCAGAGTTCGCTGAGCCGGTTTTGCGACTCACGACTCAAAGCCCTATGAAACGCCGAAACGCCGCTCTTTTTCTCGTTCCATCTCTGATAAGCGCCGCTTGTTTCACGAGCGTGCAGAGCTTGTCGTCGGAAGCCCGTTATCCTTCAGATGCTGCCGCGGCCTACGTTGCGCGAGCCAACACTTATGGATGTGGATGGCAGGATACATTTTTTGAGCCAAGCTCTGCCCGTCCCGAGACGTTGGTTTCGCTTGTTGAATATGATGCTCGTGGAAAGCGGCAGGGAACAACGCCGTTCCTTAGTTTGGAGGGCGTCGTTGAGGAGTCGTGGCCATGGGCTCCGCCTTTTCTTGTGGGGAGCAAATTTGCACTCGCACTCGCTCAATACGACATCCCAGGTACGCCAAATTGGTCCATGGAATTGATGCCGCTGCCCATCGCCAACACGACGCCAGTGGCGAGCTCCAAGCGCAGCGCTGGATTAATTTTTTGGTCATCCTACGGTCAGGTTGGCGACCTCGTTTATGTGGCTGCTCGAGGCGACGTTGCCCCATTGATTTATGTCGCTAATACAGCAACCGGAACCATCGCCGAGGTGTCACCCGTGTTCCCCGGACTCCGGGCAGAGAACATGGGACTTCTTCCCTTTGTGTGGGCGCAGTCTTTCGGTGGCGCGGGCCGCCATGACCTGTATGTGCTAACGGGCGGCCAATTTTGGAGGCTGGACCCTCGCGACTTGACCGCGCCCGCTGAACTTCTTGCTGTCGATATGCGCCAGGCGTTCAATGTGTACGTGCTGCCTGAAACTCGGGATGTGTACCGTGAGACCAACGAGACCTCTGCCGGTTTGCAGAAGTCATCCGTCCTGCGTCGTACCAACCTACAAACAGGGATCGACGTCACAGTCGCGCAATATGAGGGCTACGGTGGAAATGGGTTGGTCTACGATCGAGTGCGAAAGTCGCTCCTCTCGTTTGATGGCAGTTCGAAGTGGTACGGGATCGTCGAGGTGCCTGAGTCGGGTGGACCGCCAACCAAAGTCTATTCGGCAGAACCTGGCGTCATGCTGGACCACCTTCGCGCAAACGAAGCGGGCACCGAGTTTTACTTCGAGGAGAGTTGTTCTCCACTTCATACGGGGACACGTGTGCTCAACGTAGCCACCCGGCAGGTGCAGTGGCTTTGGGAGCGGCCGGGGTTTCCCCTGGTCGAAGGCGTGGCCTCCCCGACTCATAACACCACCAGCATACTTCGTCTTGTTCACAAAGCCGGCAGCTCAGCCGCATCGTTAGTCGGTGATGGTGGTACCTCCCTCAATGCCATCAACTGAGGTCCTTCCCATCTCCAATGCAACCGAGCCTATCTTGTGCGTTGTTGCTGGCAATTCAGAACGCTCGACCGTAAACATGCGTAGTGCACGCAATGGTGACGAGCGTGCGCTGCATGCTCTCTATGAGAACCATGTAGACTACATCACGGGCCTATGTGTTCGGCTACTTCGAAGTCGTGAGCGAGGCCAGGAGGCCGCACAAGAAGCTCTTGTGGTCGCCTTTGAGAAGCTCTCGCAATTGCGTGAGGATTGCAGCTTTCGGGCTTGGGTCGCTCAGATCGCGGTGCATGCTTGTCACGCGCACATGCGCCGCGCCAAGTGGACTTCATTCTTCGGCTTGCTTGGGGGCGAAGTGGCGACACCGCTCGACGCGTTGGCAGACCCGAGCGCTCCAGCCCACGTGCTTCATGATTTGCGACGCGTGGATGTGGCGCTTCGCCGCGTGCCACCACCCGAGCGTATTGCGTGGAGCCTCAAGCACTTGGAGGGCGAGAAACTCGAAGACATCGCCCTCGCTTGCGATTGCTCTCTGGCCACGGCCAAACGCCGTATTTTATCTGCAGAACGCACCATTTTGGCCGAGCTTGGAGAACGCCCATGAGCCACGAAGAACCAAGATTTGCCGCGCACTTTCGGGCGCCCGTGGACGACGAAACGCGCGACGCCATGTGGGCCCAGATTCGTGCTTCGCGCAAGGCGTCGCGGGATGCTTCGGGCCCTGCGTCGCGATCGCGCCCGGCTTTCTTTGCGTTGGGCGGCATCGCTGCGGCAGCAGCGTTGGTGTGGGCGCTGCGCGCGCCTGTATCCGTGAGGGCGCCTGTGCTTGCGTTGCCGGAGCCTGGTCCTTTGCGCCTAGAGATGGGTCGCGCCGAGGTCCCCGCGGTGCTTGTCTCCAATGCCGTCTCTGCTGTGCAATTCGAAGACCATTCGCGCGTGGCACTGCGCGGTGCGATGCAGCTGGAGGTGCTCGAGAACACCGCGACGAGCTTTGCGCTCAAGCAACCGATTGGCGACGCGCACTACGAGGTGTCGCCAGGAGGACCGCGCCGCTGGAGTGTGGAGACGCCGCTCGCGCGCATCGAGGTGGTGGGCACAGAGTTTGAGGTGCATGCAGATGCCACGCATGTGCATGTAGCTGTGCAGCACGGCGTGGTGTTGGTCCGAGGTGAGCTTGTGCCCGAGCACGTACAACGGCTCACCGCCGGGCAAAGCTTGGAGCTAAGCAAGCCCGATTTGCTCCGCTTTGCGCAGGCAACGGAGTCGCTGACGCCAACCAAGGAAGCATCCTCTGCGCCAGAGAAAAAGCAGGAAACGCATCTCTCTAAGGTGGATGCACTTTGGAGAGATGCGGACGCGGCGCGAGCTCGGAACGACCATACGGCAGCGGTGGCGGCATTGAGCGATATTGTGCGCGAACACGCAGGCGATGAGCGCGCTGGGCTTGCTGCTCTCACGCTCGGACGAATGCGGATGGATTTGCTGTCGGAGCCTGCGCAAGCCGCGGCAGATCTCAGAACCGCGCTGCGCTTAGGGTTGAGTCCGGCGCTGCAGGAAGACGCGATGCTGCGTCGATGCGAGTGTCTTGCAGCCTCCGGACAGATGGCCGCGGCATCACTCGAAGCGCAGACGTGGGTACGGGCACACCCGGTGAGTGCGCCTCTGTTTTCGCGGTGGGCCTTATAGTGCGCTCTGCAAACATGTCGTTAGCGATTGCAGCACTCTTTCTTGCTTCAGCAAATGTGCATGCTGCATCCAATGTGGAGCCCGCGCGCGTGCAGATCGTGCTGCCCGAGTGCGCAACGCTCAGCTTCGATGCGCCTAGCTTTCAGGCGCTCGTCTTGGTGGAACTTGCACAGTTGGGCGCGAAGACAGCCGCTGCAGGCGATGCGCATCCAGTCGCCACAATACGTGTAGACCAGATTGTTTGCTCATCTGAAGCCACGCGCGTGACTGTGACCGTGATTGATGCGCTCACGCAAAAAGTGTCGGCGCGCAGCATCGAGTTGGCGGTGAGCACGCCCAGCGCTCGCTCACGTGTGCTTGCCATTGCATCCGCCGAGCTGTTGCGCGCAAGTTGGCTAGAGCTCCATGCCGAACGCGAGCGCGCCGTAGTCGATGGCGTCGTGCGCCTTGGCGCCGCGCAGTTCGAGGTGCGCCAAACGAACGTGCGTGCGGCGGCTCCCACAGCCGTGCCTTCTGAGCCACAAGCCTCGCCGCCTGCTTCAATGCCCTTCGTCGAGTGGCGGGTCGCGGCCCTTGCAGATACGCGCCTCTTTCTCTCGGAGCGCGGCGGCTTGTTTGGCGCTTCTATCAACATCGCGCGCGGTGCCCCAGAGCACCTGGTCGATGTGTCTGCAAAGTACAGCCAAGGCGATGTGCCTGATGCACTAGGGCGCATCTCGCTCGGCATGGCATCGCTGGCGGGGCGCGCGGCGGCGCGATGGGGCAGCGTGCAAAGTGAATGGTCTTTGGGCCCCACGCTGGAGGCCGGCTACGCGTGGTGCAGCGCAGCAGCATCGCCTGGCGCGGCGGCGGGGCCCGATGGGCGCGCGTTCACATTGCTTGTGGGCGCCGCCGCCGAGTTTGAGGGTCAGCTTTCAGGCAATCTGGGCGCACGCTTGCGCGTAGAGCTTGGGCAGACGCTGATGGGCTTGGATTCTAACGCCGACACGCGCCGCGTAGCCGCCATTCACGGTGCCTACGTCGGTGTGGGAGCAGGTCTTCGCCTGGCCTTGTAAGCCTTGAGCGCGAAAAGCCGAGAGCCTTGCAAGGCAGCCATTTGCCATCTCTTCACACTGCGCGTTCAAATGCTCTCAGCACGGCCTTGTCGCCCTCGAACCCAAGCGCACCGTCCTTGCGTAGTTGATTCAAGCTTGGTCCGCCTCCGCGAATCACAGCCCCTACAAGTTGAATGGGCGTGAGCGTGACGCGCGCATCGGCGTACGGCAGCGCGCGATCGGTGACACGCAGTGCGCTGATCCCCAAATGCAATGTGAACGCGCGTTCATCCATCTTCAACAGAAGCGTGCCCTCGTGTTCCACGCCCCGATAGCGCGGCTTGAGCGAAAGCAGAGCCAGCCCGACGTCGATCCGATCGTCCTCTCTGGGCGCATCCATCAAGCCCGCTCCCCAACGCGAAAGCTCCACAATCACACGCTCCAGTGCCGCGCCGCGTGCGGTGAGCCCATAGTGTTCGCGCACGCCCGATGCGCTCACAGACTCGACCAGCCCATGCTCGCGCATTTCACGCAGGCGGACGGCGAGCAGGTTGGTGGTGAGGCCCGGAAGCTCCGAGAGCAAATCAGAATAGCGACGCGGGCCTAGCAGCAGATTTCGGACAATCAGAAGCGTCCAGCGCTCGCCCACAACATCAAGAGCACGCGCGGTGCCGCAAAATTGACGATAGCGGCGCTTGTCCGGGGAGATCATCGCTAATGAATTTGACATCATATACTTTAAAATACAATAGTTTCATTCATGCATCCCACAGCCTCTGCCTCGCTGCGTATCGCTTTTGCTCTCTATTCCCTGGTGATTGCGTCGTTGCTTGTCGTGGCCTTTGCCAACGCGGGGCCCAAGAACAAGAGGCAGATCGGTCTCTTTGCGCTGAGCATTTCGGGCTGGCTGGCATTGAGCGCCGTTGTTGGCTTAAGTGGTGCGCTGACGCATTGGGAGAAGTTGCCTCCTCCGCTTGTTCCTCTGGCGCTGCTCAGCATGGGGAGCGCAGTGGCGTTGTCACGCTCGCGCTTTGGCGCGCGCATGGCGCACGGATTGCCTATGTCCGTGCTCGTCGGGCTTCAGGCCTTTCGCTTTCCGCTGGAGCTTCTGATGCACAAGGCGGCAGCCGAGGGCACGATGCCCGTGCAAATGACGTTCGGCGCTCCAGGCTGCAACGACGATTTCCTCACCGGGCTCAGCGCCATGGTGGTGGCTCTGCTTGCCTCCAACGGCAAAGCCTCACAACAGCTGCTTCGCATGTGGAACGACGCGGGCCTCTTGCTGCTCGCGGCCATTGTCTCCGTCGCTGTTCTCTCCACACCGACCTTCGCCGCCTTTGGCCCCGATCGTCTCAACACATGGGTGGCTTACTTCCCCTTTGTCTGGCTCATCGCCTTCTTCGTGCCGCTGGCCCTGCTTGGCCACTTGCTATTGCTTCGACGATTGCAGAGCAAACAGAGGCCTTTGGTCTAAGGATCAATGTAATCTACACACTCACCGCGGAACGTGCGCAGGGTGGTGACGCCGCCCTCCGCTTGCACGATTGCATTGTGTGCAAGATGCACCTTCCCTTTGCCGCCGGGTGTGTCGCAAATAAACTTGGGAAGGGCAATGCCCGACATGCGGCCTTGCAACTCATTCATGATGGCGATGCCCCGTGCGATTGGTGTGCGTAGATGCCCGGTGCCGCGCACAGGGTCCATTTGCAGCAAGTAGTAAGGGCGCACGCGAACGCGCAGAAGGCCTCGAAACAACGCGCCTAACGTTTGCGCATCATCGTTGACGCCGCGCAAAAGCACCGTTTGATTCATCACCGGAAAGCCCGCATTGGCGAGCTTTTCGCAGGCTGCGCGCGCCTCAGACGTGAGCTCCTTCGGATGATTAAAGTGGGTCATCACCCAGAGCGGATGAAAGGGCTGCAGTGCAGCAACGAGCTCGTCGGTGATGCGCATCGGCAATGTGACGGGCACGCGCGTGGCCAAGCGAATGGTTTCCACTGAGGAAATGCTCCGCAGCGCGCGCACGATGCCTACAAGCCTGTCGGTGCCCATTGCAAGTGGGTCTCCGCCCGAGAGGATCACATCTTTGACTTCGGAGTGCGCGCGCAGATAGGCGAACGCGGGCTCCAATTTCTCGAGGCTCACCGGGCCGCCGCCATCCCCCACCATGCGCGACCGCGTGCAAAAGCGGCAGTACACGGCGCAGCGATCGGTCACGAGCAAAAGAGCACGATCGGGGTATCTCTGCACGAGATGCGGAGCGACTTCGTGCTGTTCTTCGCCAAGTGGGTCGCGCAAATCACCAGGGTGCTCCGACTGCTCAGCAGCGACGGGCACCGCTTGCATACGAACCGGACAATGCGGGTCGTGCGCGTCCATCAAGTGCGCGTAATAAGGAGTGATGCCGAGCGCGAATCCGGAGGCCTCTGCATGCATGCATCCTGCACGCTCCTCGTCATTCATCGAGATGACCGCGCTCAGGGCGTCTCCCGTACAAATCGCATGACGAATCTGCCAGGTCCAATCCTGCCACTCCTCAGGCCTTGGTGCTGCGCGCTTCGATGCGCGTAGCTGCACGCGCTCTGTCATGGCTTCTTTGTGGCAGGCGCGGGGTGCGTGTGCGCGTGCTCGACGGGCTGCGCTTGCGCTGCAGGCATCGCGTCCGTGGTGTCAACGAGGCGCACCTTGGCAAGCTCAGACTCGTCAATGCTCAGGTTGAGTTTGCCCTTGAGCCCGGCCAGGAATTCTTTTTCCTTGGCCAGTGCGCGATCAGAGGCAAGCTTCACCACGATGCTGCGCTTGGCTTCTTCAAAGCCACGCGACCTAGGCTCCTGCTTTTGCGTCAGGCGAAGCACATAGAATTTCTCGTCGGCGGCCACGACATGGTCTGCCACATCGTCCACTTTGCCGAGCAAAAATGCCGCCGCGCGCACCGGCTCTGGAATGCGTGTATTGGTCCCGCGTTCGTGCTCGGGTCCGGTGACCAAGCCCAGATCTCCTGCCAAGTCGGCGGGCACATCGCCTTTCGCTTGGGCGTCGGTAGAAAACTGCCGAACTAGCTGTCCCCATTCCACTGCCGTTTTGGCTTTGAGCGCTTTGGAGAGCACCGTTTTCGCCATTGGCTCGTCTCGGAGCACAATGGCCGACACGCGGCGGCGTTCTGGATCTGTGTATTCTGCAATATGCGCATCGAAGTAGGCGCGTGCTTGAATCACGGGGATGTCTGCAGGTGCAACGTCGTTTTTATGCAGTTCGCGCAACAAGGCATCGCGAAGCACCATCCGCACCTCTTGCTGCGTCTCAGGGTCTTTGTCGTAGCCTTTTGCTTCTGCCTCTTGCGCAAGGAGTTCCACATTTGCAAGCTCGTTGAGCAGCTCTTTGCGTCGCTCAGGCGATTGGTATCGAAGGCGATCAAACTCATCCATGCTCTCGAGCAACTCGGCAAAGTCGCCCAGCAAAATGGTGCGTTCGCCCACTTTGGCGAGCACCATGGTTTTTTGCTCCGGCGTGAGCGACAAGCGCTTCTGAGGCCCAGCATCCACGCTTGCGTCGGTGGAGTTTTTCTTGCACGCAGGCAGACTGCACAAGAGGCCCAATATGCACACGAAGGGCAGGGCAACAGAGCGAGAGGAAAATGCAAACAACGCCATACGCCACGCGCTTAGCACAGCCCGCTCGCCTGTACATGCGCCTACATGTGGGTCGCGCAGTGTGCCACTGGGCACCACCACGCAGCAGGGTCGTTATGAACAAGCGCACCACACCACATGGTAGAGCCTGCGTAGAATCCCTGCGCATTGCAGCTGTGCCGCCGCATCAGCCTTTGGCATTGCAATTGCAAACTGAGAGTGATGATCCGCTTTCTCCTCTGTGCAGGTGTGGTTGCTTGTGCCGCAGGGTGTGCCTCCGAATTGGAGCTCGAGGATGCATGGGAAGGTGATGACGCGCTGATTGCGGCCGGTGATCTCGACAACGGCGAGGAGCCGGGAAGCGATGGCGACGGAGCTCAAGACGGTCGCAGCGCACTCGGAACCGGCCAGCTTGTTGTACGTACCAACGCCAACTTTCGCATCGCCGCCGGACTTGGAAGCGAGATTCTGAGGGTGTTGCCAACCGGCACGCGGGTGACGCTCTCGTCGTCTGCCAACTCGCAAATCGGATGGCTTCCGATCTCTTACCGAGGTCTCAACGGGTACATGGCGAGCTCGTTGCTCGTCGCTTCAACAACGCCCGAGGTCTCAACGGCCGCCGGCGCCCGCCGCGAAGAAATCCTGTCGCGCGCGCGTGGCGCACTTGGGTATTCGTACTGGCGTGGCCGCTCTCGTTGGCGGCCGTTCGAGGCACTTCCTGGCGAGCCCACCGAGTACACTCCTGGCGTTTCTACGGGCGGCACCGATTGCTCGGGCTTGGTCGGAAAAGTTTGGCAGGTGCCCGCCTGGAACACCAACACGCTCGATCACAAGCGCGCTTATGTCACGCGCCACTTCCGTTATTCGACGTCGCGTGAATGGATGCGGGTCTCGCGATCGCAGGTCTTGCCCGCGGATGCCTATGTTTGGAACGACGGCGCCGCAACCGGGCATATCGTTCTCGTGCGCGGCACCGATGCTTGGGGCTCCGTGCTCACCATGGAGGCCAAGGGAAAAAAATACGGCATTGTGGAGGACACCCGCAAAAGCATGGGCAGCCAATATGTGGCGATACGCCTTAAGGATTTGTAGCCTTCGTCTGTTTTTACGGAGAAAACGCGTAATATTTGGCATGAAGGAAACTCTCGTTGTGCCCTTGTTGCAGAGACGCTACGGGGCTCGAGTGGGTACAGGCAAGCACGACGAGCGTTTGGGTACGGGCAGCATTGAGCTCTGGTCGGCGGCGCGCCGCTCCGTGGCTTTTGTGGGCTCGGTCGGAATCGTTGCGGCCTGTGCAACGATACAAGCGGTGGAGCGCACCGACGGCACGCATCGAAGATGCGAGCGGCATTGCTGACGGGTCTCGCGCATTCGCGAACGGCGCGGATGCCGAGGCGCTCGACCAAGGTGCTGATGCCGCTCTCGATGCCGCGCGGAGCATTGCGGATGCATCTGGTTCTGCTCCCGACGCACAAGGAAAACCCGATGCGGGAGGCGGAAGTGCGGCGACATGCCTGGCCCCCAAGATTTGGACCAACCATGCTTGCGGACAGTGGCGCAGCGTGCCCGGGGGCGGGGTGGCGCGCAGCGCTGTGTGGGCGAACTCGCCCAACGACGTGTGGACCGTCGGCAATGGCGGTGTCATCTCACGTTGGAACGGATCGACGTTTGTGAACGTGCCGTCGGGGGTCACCACCGACCTCTACGGAGTGTGGGGAACGTCGTCCACGGACATGTGGGTGGTGGGCGCCAGCGCCGTCACACGTCATTGGGACGGCAAGGTATGGGAGTCGCGTCCGATTGGCCTCAACACGTACGTCTCGGCCATTCATGGGACAAACTCAGATAACATTTGGGCCGTGGGGAATGGCGGCTATGCGCATTGGACAGGCGCCTCTTGGGTGCTCCAGACATCAGCAAATACGGATGCGCTTTCGCTCTGGATGGCCTCGAGTTCGTTTGGCGTTGCAGGCACCTACGGAGGCGGGGTGTTCGCGCTTCCTAGGGTTGATCTCCCCAGCACGGGCGGTGGCGCTCCCAACCTTTCGGTGTGGGGAACGATGCGCAACGACTTTTGGGCAGGCGCTAGAAATGGTATCATTTTTCACTTCGATGGCACGACGTGGAACAAAGCCCACTCCGACAGCATTCTCTATCAGCGACGCTGGACGGGGATTTGGGGCGCCTTCGCGGACGACGTGTGGGTCGTGGGCGACGACGGTTGGAGCTATCACTGGGACGGCCGCAAGTTGACGGAGATCCGCATCAGCCGTGACGACTTCTCTGCCGTGTCGGGTACTTCCGCCGGCGATGTTTGGGCGGTGAGCGCGAAGGGCTCCGTCTGGAGGTTCTCGCCGTAGCGCTGCGCCCGAGCGCTGCTACGACTTGACGATCACGTTGTAGACTGCACGAGCAAGCGCCACCGAATCCGTTGGGTCCGAGGGGTGAAAAAGCCTCACGTCCGCGACGCCATGCTTGGAACCTACACGCAACAAGGTAGCCTCCGCGATGAGATCCTCGGGTCGGCCTCGCGTGAGGTAATCGACTCGCAAATCCAAGGTGGATACGCGCGAGTCCGTGGCCTTCACGGCTGTCCAAACCGCGATGCCGCCGGCGGTATCTGCAAGCGTGGCCGCGATGCCACCGTGCAAGGCGGGCCGCGTCGGGTCACCGATGAACTCTTCACGAAACGGGATCACGCAGCGAGCGAAGCCCTCGCGCGCTTCGTCCACACGCAGTCCTAGAAACCGATGCAGCGGCACCATCTCGTTCATGATCTGCGCAACAAGATCGGGGCTCATGCGCGCCTTTTTACCATGCGTTGAAGTTCGACATCATAGCCGCCCAGGTCCACGGCAAAGGCGCTCTCTACGTCCAAGCCGTGGCGGCGCGCCGCTTGTGCTGTTTCTTCGGGAAAGGGCGACAGCCAAACAAGCCTGCCTCCAACCGCAAGCACATTGGCTGCATGTTGCACGAAGTGAACCAAGTCGTCGGCGAGGTCGCCATCGCGGCGCACACGGCGTCCCATTGGCGGGTTGCTGAGGATGAGTGTGACGCGGCCGTGCTCCGCTGCGGGCATAAAAGTTAGCGCATCTCCCTTGCGCAACTCTACATGTGCAAGATGCACCAAGTTGGCGCGCGCGGCCGTCAGCGCATCATTCGACAAATCGGTACCGAGCAATTTTGCATAAGGACCTCGTTGCGCACGCTCGGCAAGCTCTAGTCCGGCGCCGACAAATGGGTCCCACACCACATCACCTGGCTCAACGCCTCCCACGTGTGCGAGCGCAGCGGCGATGGTGGGGTGCGACGATGCCGGCACATCTGCCACGCGATAGGAAAACCGTGTGTCGGGCAGCTTCTTTGCCCACGCCACGGCAACGGCCACGCCGGGCTCGATGGCCAATTCCCAAAGCGCTTCCTTGGGATCGTTCTTGAGCTCGGAGAGCTGCGCCAGTCGCTCGACTTCGGCCCACAATGCACCGCGCGACATCTTTGGCAAATCCAAACGGTAGGTGGCGGTGCCCGTGGTGAGCGCGGTCATGCCCGGGGCAAGCGCGCGCAGCGCATCAGCGATGTTGGGGCGCGGCTCTGCATGAGCAAGACCGATATCCACCCATGTGCGCAAAGACAGAGCAGCGGCAAGCGAAGGTAGGCCACGCACAAGGGTCAGGCCTGGATAAGTCTTCTCCGGCAAAAGATTGAGGACTGCACGCAATTCTGTGCGGAGTACACGCTCCAGCCCACGTCTTGTACGAAAGGCAACGAGGGTGTCTGGCGGCAGCGGGGCTTCGTGCGCAATACATGCATTCCCCCTTGCTGCATTGCGCGCAGCGATGACGGCGCTGCGTCCGGCCCCTGCGCTATGCAGTGCCTCGTAAGCCTTATGGCTCCCGACTTTGCCCAAGGCCTCTGTGAGCGCGCGCCCTTCCGCATCGTCGTGCGGAGCAAGTAGCTTGGCGAGCAGCAATTCCTCAAGCTCAGTGTCTACCTCACAGCTCTTGCCCAATTGCACAATGGCTTCGCGTCGTGTGCGTGCGGAGGTTGCCTCAAGCAGCGGCAAAAAATAACGTTTGAGCGAAGCCAGATCCGAGCCCGTTTGACGCATCGATTTGCCTACCGCGCGCAGCAACAGAGGCGCAGCGCGCGCGTGTGTTTGCAGGTAAGGCAAGCACGCTTGCGACAAGTTCGGGCCAATGCGCACCAGTGCGCGGAGCAGCAATTTGTCGTCGCTTTCGGGCTCCTCTGCATAAGCCACCAGAGCTGGCAAATCCTTCACCGAAGGCGTGTAACCCAAGTCTGAGAGCTTGGTCGCAATCACTGCATGAGTGGAATTCATTGCCCAACCTCGTCGTTTCGCGGGCCTAGAATCGACGCCTGAATGGCAAGAGAGTGGCCAAGGACGGCCTCCAAAATCACGCGGGCTGCAACGGGCTCCTCGCCTGCTTCGACAAAGTGTTTGGTGTAGATGAGCAGGCGCCGCGCCTCTTCGTCGCGGTGTCGCAGCGCCAGCCCGTGCTCTTGCTTGAGCGCAGCGATACGTCGGACGACTTTGGCGCGCGCGAGCACACAGAGTGCGAGTTGGTCGTCGATCTCATCGAGCTCGAGACGCAAAGAGGTTAGGGAGTCGCTCACCAGGGCACGAATGTCATGCCGCATGCAGTGTGTCACCTGTGTTGTATTGAATTTCGAGCGTTGGCCCGTATTTTGCCTACGCATCGCGCATGCTCCGACAAGGTGTCATCGGGCCCTTGCGCAGCGCCCTCCCTCAGGCACCCACTTTCAACATCTCAGGAACGATCATGAAACTCCGCTTGTTTGCCGCCGCTTCTCTCTTTTCTGTTCCCGCACTTGCTCAGGAAGCCGCACCCGCTCCCGCCGTGGCTACCTCTCAAACCATCGCGTCCACCTCAGCAGCTGCACCGGTCCGAGCTGCTAAGCCAAAGAAGCTCAAGGACGTGTCACTGACCATTTCTCCATTTCACTTGGCGGCGCCGATATTCGAACTGATGGGCGAATTCAGGGTCAACGACAAGGTCGGCATAGCGGTGATCGGCGGCGTTGGGCAAATCACCCTTGAAAACGCATGCACAACGTTCAACGGTTTTGTCATTGGTTGTTCCGCGAGCAAATACAATGCATTCGAAGCGGGAGCCCAAGGCGCCTACTATTTCTTGGGTGACTTTAACCACGGGATGCAGATTGGGGCCGAAGTGCTCTATGTGCATATTGCATCCAACGGGGGCCTAGGCGGAAATGCCAAGATTTCAGGAAACGGGGAAGGCCTCGCGGTGTCGCCATTTGTAGGATACAAGTATGTGGCTCCGGTAGGCCTGACGCTCTTGGCGCAAGTTGGTCCTAGCCTGCTGGCTATACGCGGGGAGGCTGCTAGCGGAACGACGACCGGGAGCAGCAGCAGCGCGGTAGGTCTGATGCTAAACCTCAACGCGGGCTGGTCATTCTAGCGCACGTCACGCGCATCGCCGAACGTGCCTCACCAATGGGGGCACGTTTCGGCTGTGAATGCTCTATCCACTCTGAGTAAGACCCGCGCACGCAGTGGTTGCGCGCGCGTTTGCGCCGTTTGGCCTTGCCGCATGGGGGACGGGCGGCGTAGAGAATGAGCCATGGCTCGTTCCAATTTGTCTGCAGAAGGTGCTTTTATCGGTGCCAGCACGCGCGTGCGCGGTCGTGTCAATGGCTCGGGCGACTTGCGTGTCGACGGCCGCGTCGACGGCGAAATCGTGCTCAGCCAAGGGGACCTTACTTTGGGCGAGTTGGCCCAGGTCGATGCCACCGTTCGCGCCGACAACATTCATGTGCTCGGGCGTCTCGAAGGCGATGTGCAGGCGACTGGTCGTTTGAGCGTGGGTGCAGGCGCAAGCGTGCGTGGCAACGTGCGCGCCAATTCGCTCACGCTCGAAGACGGCGCCAACTTTTCCGGTCAACTCGAAGCCGAGTTTGATCTCCCCTCAGAACTGATGAAGCCAGGGTCGGCCCCGGCGCGAAAGAAGTAAGGACACACCATGGCCAGCACCATCATCGGCGCCAACATCTCCATTGACGGCGAAATCACCAGTGACGACGATGTGATCGTGCAGGGCACGGTACGCGGCAAGCTCAGCGCCAAAGAGGGCGTACATGTCGAGCACGGCGGTCATGTTCAGGCCGACATCGTCGCAGGCCCCATGAGCGTGGCAGGCCAGGTGACTGGCAACATTCACTCCACCGATCGTGTTGAGCTTCGTGAGGGAGCTCGCGTGATCGGCAACGTCAAAGCCACGCGTATCACCATCGCCGACGGCGCCCAGTTCAAGGGCAATGTTGATATGGACGTCTGAGGTCAACGATGCCCACCATCATCTCAGAATTGACGTATGTTCGTGGCCGCATTCAGGGCCAGGACGACCTTGAAATCGACGGCTTTGTCGAAGGTGAAATCGCCATCGACGGAGACATTCTCGTCGGCGCAACGGGCCGTGTGGGCTCCGCGCTTGTGGCCAACCACATTGTCATTCGTGGCGCAGTTCGCGGCGACGTCACCGCATTGTTGAGCGTTGCGCTCGAAGACGGCGCGCGCGTGCTTGGCGACGTTCGCGCTCCCCGCGTTTCGATTGCTGACGGCGCCTTGGTGCGCGGTCACGTCGAAGCAGGCGAGGGCGCATCGGGTCTCAAGAAGGCGCCCGCGCAAACGCCGGCGCGCGCGTCGTTTGGTGCGGCTCCCGCAGCGCGGACTGCCCCAGTGGTACAAGCAGCACCCGTGGTCAAGGCCGTTCCCGCCCCCGCAGCGCTGGTGGCACGTGTGGCGGAGCCAGCGAAAAAGGTGGCCGCGGCACCTGTCGTCCCCGCCACAAAGTCCGCTCCCGTTCCAGTGGTCCCAGTGCTCAAAAAGGGCGCCAAAGCTGTGGCCAAAAAGAGCCGCTAGCGCGAGAGGCGCTTTGCATGTGGTCCTTGCGGAGACGTGCAACAGCACTTGAGGGGCTCAGTTCTCCTCCGTGTGTCAACATACGCTGGCGCACGAATATCCGCATGTTGAGCACTGTACGGAAGGCTGCCTGGCTGTCGCTGGCGTTTTGGTGGCAGCTCAGTGGGCTCTATGGTCACCAGCGCACCAATCCATCGGAGCGCACGAAGCCTGCATGGCCCTCTACCGAGGTACGAGGCTTGGCGACGTGCGTGCTTTGATTGCCATCGCAACGAGACGCGTTGGCGTTGGTTCAGCCATGTTGCGCCGATGTCTTGGCTCATTGTGAACGACGTCACGAAAGGACGGCGGCATCTCAACTTTTCGGAATGGAGGATTTCTTCACGGCATGCAGACGATGCCGCAAGCGAGGTGCGGCAAGGCGAGACGCCTCCGGTCATTGATACCCCGTTGCATTCTGCATCCAAACTCAGCAACGAAGAGCGCGCCAAGTTGGCCGATGCTTTTGCGACGATGTTTGGCGAGGCAAAACCCTCGCCCCGGGCGCACTTGGCAGGCCGCTAGCTACTTGCGCAGCGAGACCAAAAACGGCCAGGAGTTCCACGTATTTTCATGCCGTGTGTGCATACGAAGCAGCACGCGGCTATCCCGTGTTGGGTTGCGCGTTCTGCGCACCTTGAGCTGCACGACGTCTCCTGCCCGCACACAGAAACTGTCGGTAGAAAGCTCGAGCCCGGCGTCGTTTGCAGGATCTAAAATGCTGTAGACATTGCGAGCGTCGCTCGACGTGCTGGTCTCCGAAACCACGCCGTCGACGCTTGTGTCTAGTGACCAGCACTCGCTCGCAGGCAAGGCCGTATCGCTATGAATGAACACGGACGTGGTGGTTTCGTTCTGGTTCGACGGGAGCTCCACGACCGGGACTTGAAACTTGCGTCCGTGCCTAAACGTGGCGGTCGCTTTGGTCTCTGGAATGGCGACCAGGTAAGGCTGTGCAGGCCCAGGGCCACACGGAAAGCGACCCGCCGCGGCGGCACGATTCGAGAGGTGTCGTGCGACGGCAAATCCCAAACCTGCGGGGCGCGTCTGTTCGGAGTTTGAGCCCAAGCCTGGGCATACATCCGTGAGCTCACCACCTCCTGCGAACAGCTGAAATGCAAAGTGCGCGTCGTCCAAGCGCCTATACGATGCTGAGCCTTCTTTGTTCGTCGCGGGAAACGGGTCGGTGGCCCACTCAAAGATCTCGTGGCTGCTTGAGATCATCATTTCATCGATGGAGAACGAAGCGCCACAACGGGGCAT
Organism: Myxococcales bacterium; assembly: GCA_043778435.1. GTDB lineage: Bacteria > Myxococcota_A > Polyangia > Polyangiales > Polyangiaceae > JAAFHJ01. The sequence goes on from JAYWGD010000361.1 coordinate 16,597, forward strand.
CACGGCATAGCCGTAGTTCTTGGTGGCGCCGTTTTTGCTCATCGAAAACGAAGCGTGAAAGGCTGCAAAGTCCTCGCAACCTACCGCGCCGTCGGACGAGCGGTGAACGGTGGACTGCGCTGGGTAATAGAGCGCATAGAGCGTGTTTTCATCGACCGCCTCGCCACGCTCAGCCAAAGCCTCGGCGACGAGCGTACCTACATTGCGGGTGGTCACGCTCGCGGCAGGGGCCGAGAGTTTGATCGCATCACCGACGCTTAGCGCGCCAATGCCGTACTCCGCGGCGCTGTCGTTCCAATAGCGGTGCTTGGCCATCGAACGAAGTGAGGCGACGATGGTGTCCGCAGCCTCGTCACCTGCAAAGACGACCGGCCGCACGTGGGGTGCGCGAATGAGCGGCCCATTGTCGTAGACGCCTTGAGGGAACACATAGCTAGGTGTGGTTGTGGCGGGCGTTTGCGCGCCTCCCGATTCGGTGCCCGCACGTGACAGCGCAATCCAGTCGCCAAGCACGCCCGCGGTTTGCTCGTCTGCGCGCAGCGCGCCCGTGATGAGGGCATCGTCGCTCGCCGTTTCTCCGGCAAGTTGCGAGGCACAACCTGTGAGGCAGGTGGCGGCAACAAGCCAAAACGAAGAGGGAAAGCTCACGCCACGTAGCGTTCGGCGTGCAAGCCTGCTTCACCAAGTCGGGGGTCATATTCGTTTCAAATGGGGTACTTCAATGCAGGTCTATGTGGTGCAGCGCACACGATGTAAGTCATAGAAAATACAGCAAATGATGAAAAAATAGCCGAGCCCCGCAAGAAGTGTGGCTCGGCAAGTCAACGTGCAGTCCTTGCGCGCTTTTCGTGCTTTTTATCGCTGGGCGCAGGCTTCGAGATCGCTGGTGCGCACGGCGAATTGGCCGTTGTCGGTCAGCAGCAGATCGCTGGATGGCAAGCCTACACGCGTGAATCCTTCGGCTGCGGGGCCGACTTGAAACTTGGTCTTTTGGCCAATGACACCGACGACCGCGCTGTCGCTTCCCACGCGGGCGACAAGCTGCAAATCCGCGTTGCAGCTGCTGTCGGGCCAGCCTGGGACGCGGGTGTCGCGTGCGGCGGATTCATGCCGCGGCTCCGAGGCGTACCAGCTCTTGAGATCCAATGCGCCGACCACTTTAACGAATGCCGTGGTGGGTTCGGAGCTGACAAACCAACCGCCATGGCTTGGCACCGCGACGCGTGTGCTGGCGCCGTTCCGGCTAAGTTCAAAGCCGACTTTCTGATTGTCCCGAAACTGCACGCGGCCTTTGGGTGTTTGTCCGAACACGCCCGTGGGGTCCACGTCACTGGGCAAAATGCTGTAGAATGCACATGAGTGTTTCACCGAAACTTTGGCCGTCTCTTTGCCATTCTGGTGGGGGCTGACAGAGCTTAGAATTTCATCGGGAGCGCCGTTCTCCCAATTGAGTTCGGTGCTGCCGCCCAAGTAAAAGTTGGATCCTGCAAGGGCCTCAGGAGCGCGCACATAGAGCGAAATGTCCGCCGCAGAAACACGAGCGTTGACCTTCACGCCGCCGCTCTCCAGCGACAAATGAACAGCAGAAGCCGCACCGGCTGGCAACGTAAAGCGAAGCGCCGCCGAGTGATTGATCGTGGCAAAAGGCTCGCCTTTCTCCGACAACCTTAGCTTGAGTGTTTGCCCCTTCCAGCTTGGCAAATCCCACGAGCACGCAATTCTGAGTGCCTCAGGCAACGCGCCCGGCATGGGCAGAGGAACGGCGTTCATCGGCGCCTGCACAGGTGTCGGTGAGGCTGCAATAGGCTCTGATACCGCAACAGGAAGCGGCGCCGCGGGGGCAGGTTCTTGCCCTCCTCCGCAGGCCGCCATAAACAACACTGGTACTGAAGAGAGGAATGAATTTCGCATGATGTAAACAAGGCTACCTTGAACACTGCGCGTTGCCTTGCGTGATGTTTCGAAAAATCAACGCTGGCCGCGGCGGTAAAAAGGTGGTGAAGCTTACCGCCATGAACGCACTACGTATCAGCGGTCTTGTCCTTGCTCTTTCGCTCAGCGCTGCAGCGTGCGGTGGCGCCTCCTCTGGCCGTGGCGCCCACAGCGTAGCGCGGGTCAATGCATCAGCCATGCCTGAGGGCGAGGCGTGGATCGGGGTCTATTACCACCCCATTTACGGCTACCTGCATCTCATGGAGCAAGGCGACAGCATCGTGGGCCGTTGGAAGCGCACCGACCAAAGCGCATGGGGCGAGCTCTCCGGCCATCGCGCGGGAAACCTGCTGCGTTACGAGTGGACGGAGCACAAGGTGGGCCAGGTTGGCCCTGCGGCCACCTCCATGGGCAAGGGCATCTTCCAGTACAAGAATGCAGGCGAGGTCTTGAATGCTTCGGGCCAACCGATTGCCACCGAGGCAGATTTCGGTCTG
>JAYWGD010000362.1:0-5158 GCA_043778435.1 Myxococcales bacterium
CGGGCGGACAGGTTCCGACCTAAGCGTAGGTCCCACAGCATGCGCGGAACGTCGGCGATGGGTCCAAATAGAGACAAACCACCAAAGGTACCGCTTGTCCCGACCACTCCACGGAACGGACGGAAACCGAAACCCATGTGCTCAATGGTTCCTGCGGCGATGCAAAGGACGTCGTTGTGTGTTGCCGGCTGGGAATCAACACACAGCGAAACATGCTGCCGCCTAAGGATTTTTTCCTTTCGCAGTCCGGCTGCCTCGAGGAGCGTTTTTCCAAGCGTGGCCGCACTGTGCAACGGCGTTGGGTTCTCGGTATCAAGGTACTCGGCCAGAAACTGGTAGATTGCGCCGGTGCCAAACAAGAAGCCATAGTGAGGCCCGGCGGTATCGTCGATGCGTAGCAATGGCTGCACGATTGTTCGCGCCTGGCCACTTGCTGCACGAGCGGCCAGAGACTCCGGGCTACGCCGCGGGATCCCGAGGCCCGACGCCATGGTATTCATCGTGCCGCCGCGTAGGAACACGAGGCGCGGGAGATGGCTTTCGCCATAGGCTGTGACCAATGCATCGATTGCCACGCGATGCGTGCCGTCGCCGCCCAACAAGTAGACGCATGTCACTCCTTTGAGCTGACAGTCCCCAGCAGCTTGCGCCATTTCAATCATGGTGCGAGCAGAATACAGATCTGATCCTTGCGGCATGACGCCAAGGACACGTTCCGCAAGCCCCGGGTCGCGACGGTTTTTTCGGCTACGTGGCGACGAGATGAGTGCGGTACGCATGTGATTTTCTTGGGTTCTGCGTATGGAGAAAATTCGGCGACAGCGCCTCTTTCGCATCGTGAGTATTTGACCTGTTTAGAGATGTCCACCATCAACGACGGCACGTGCGGTGTCGGCCGCGCTGCCGCCCGTATCATCTTCGAGCAAATACTCTGCTGCGTAATGTTTTGCTTTGGCCGCGTCGCCAACCTGCAGCGCCGCACCCGAGGCTTTTGCAAGAATCTCGTGATACAAGGTGTTGACTGGGCCCACTGCTGCGGCTTCCTCAAAGTACTGCAGCGCCTGCTGGTGCGAGCCGGCCCTTACGGCGTGTTCACCAAGGAAAAGCATGGTTTCCACCGCAAGGCTTAAGTCAATCCTTTCCCCTTGGCCGTATGCTTTGTAGGCCTCGATGTGGTCCAACATCGCGCCGTCGGGGTCGCCATGCAAGCGACGCCGACACGCACGCTCCAAGCAAATATCCCAACGGGAACCTATTGCGGCCGAGATGTGCGTGCGGCAACGTGCGGCAGGTGGCGCGACAATTTGGCTGCATTGCCCGTCTTTGGTGGTCTCCCGGTAACCGAGGACCTGCGGGGTGCAATCATAGGGCGTTGACAGTTTGCCGGTACTCACGGGCAAGCCTGGAACGATGCGCGACGGACCTCCATAAAGCGAAAGACCTGAAACCCCGCCATCACCGCTTGCGTCAAGAGAGTATCCAAAGTTGGACCATGGAACCGAAACCGAGGCTTTCCCCTCCGTCATCGTGACGCGAACCTCGTAACGGGTGGCGTCCCAGCTCAAGTCGAAACGCGCACCCCGTGCTTTGAGCGTTGCACCACCGACTCTAAAAACAACTGGAACGCCGGGAGGAAGCACAACGTGTACAGTGCCGTCGCGTAGTCGAAAGGTCGCGTGATCCGTGAGCAGCCCGACATCGGCGCCGGAATCCGCACGAATCCGGCCCGCCGCCTCAACGCCGGCCACAGTGCCTACAAAGCTTGTGGCCACCGAGTTCCCGTCCGCGTTGCGTGCGGCTGTTGAAACGAACCATGCCGCCGCATCCTGGGACATCGTCGCTTTTGAGGTTGCGGCGTGCGAGGCGGCACGGGCACACGCACCGGCCGCAAGTAGCCCCGTCATGAGCAAAACCAGCACTCCAAGCACAGAGGCGCGAGGGCCCTGTTTGACGGGATTGGGTAGGATGTTTGCCACGAGGCTACTGCACGATCACACCACGGCAATCGATGGTGTTGCCGCAGTCATCAGGGACCTTCTCATTGATGCCAGGATAGTCAGCACAGGTTTTTGGCCTGCAGCACTTGTTTGCAATGCACACTTCACCCCCTGCGCATGCGGGGCAGATCAACGTACCGCCGCAGCCATCCGCTTGCGAATTGCACTTACCCCCGGCGCAGGTCGTTGGGCTGCATGGCGGACATGAGGGACAGTTTAGCGTTCCGCCGCAGCCGTCAGATTGAGTGCCGCATCGGGTGCCGCACCCAACAGGCACACAGGCCTTGCACTGACCGGAGCTAAACTCGCATGAAGTCGCCCCTGTGCAGGTTCCACACTGCACGATTTTGTTGCAGTCGTCGATCTCACTTCCGCATTGCTTGCCGGCACACGGGTTACCACAGCTACCGCAGGTGTGATCCCTTCGGCAAGATTGGCCCGATGGGCACGAGCCACAATTTAACGGATTTTCGCTACAGCTATCGTAATAGTCGCCGCACGCGTATCCTACTTCCGCACAGCTCCTTGCGGTGCAGGCGGCGCATTCGTACGATCCCCCCGAAGTGCGGTTGCAGCCTTGACCCATCGGGCACGAGCCACAATCTACGCGGTTGTAGCCGCCGCAGCTGTTGTCGAGAAACACCCCGCAGCCGCGTTTTTCGTCCACACACGTCTTAGGTTTGCACGAGCCGCAAAGACCCATGTTGCATTTCTCGGTGCCTTCGCACGTGCCGCGCGCTCTGTCGCGTGGGTCACACTTGTCGCTTACCCCAGCGCAGGCGCCACAATTGACATCGCGGCCAGTACACGCATCTTTTATTTGGCCGCAGCTCGCGGCAAGCACTTGACACGAGGCGGGCTTGGCGAACACCGCGCACGCGCCATTTAAGCAGCCCTCGCCTGCAGGGCACGTGCCGCAACTCACTGTACCGCCGGTGCCGTTCGAGATCTCGCCGCACTTGACGCCAACCTGCGCGCAAGTCGAAAGCTTGGGGACAACACACTTGCGGGCGATGGCATCGCACACTTTCCCCGATGGGCACGCCGTGCATGTATAGGTGCCTCCGCAACCGTCTGCGCGACTTCCGCATTCATCCGTTCCGCAAGAGCCCACCGTTTGTGGCACGCACGTTTCGCAGCGCTTGCTACCGGTGTTGCAGATTTTACCGGACGGGCAAACACCGCAAAGAACAGGGTTTCCGCAGGCATCGTATTCAAAGCCGCAACCCGCCCCCTTGCCTCCGTTGCCCTCTGCGCAGACGCTTGCAACACAGGTATGTGACAGCGGTGAGCACTGCTTGTCGCCCGCACATGCCGTGCCACAGAGCTCGAGTTTTCCGTCACATTTCTGAATCGATCCGCATGTGTACTTGAGCTCTGCACAGGTCTTGTTGCTGCATTGGCCGGCAGCTGGAATACCGCCAAGCTGAGCCAGGTTGATAGCCCCGTCTGGCCGGGTCGCATCGCTTCGGGCGACACCGGGGGATATTTCGGCTGTCCCGCAGGATGCCATGGTCACCCAGAAAAGCGGGACTCCGATGCAAAGCCCAAGCGCTGCAACGCCACGAGCAAAGGGTGTGTAAAACGTCATGGAGCACTCCGAAGAGACGAACGGTTGGGATTGAGAGAGTGAAAAATTAGGTACGGCTCAGTCGGTGTGGATGCGGTTTGGGCCACCGTGACAGTCCGCCGTGTTGCAGCTGCGCAGCGTGCCGGTATTCTGCTGCATCACGCGCTGAACTTGTGCTGTGCGTACTCCGGCAACGAATGGCGGCGACAGGGCCGTCGTGCTTGCAAGGAGCCAAACATGTCCGTTCTCGTCCGTGTTGGCCTTAGCCTTTGCGCCGGCTCCGTCCATGACCCAAACCTCGGCATCGACTGCAGGGGCTGTTCCGTCCGCATCCTTGTAGACTACACCCGAAAAAGAAAACGCCTTGGACGCCGCCTGCCCGCCAACGGCGTGACAGCCGGTGCAGTCCGTGCTGGGATTGGAGCTCAGTATCGTGATGCCTTTTGCAGCATGCTTGGCCTTGGCAGAAACCGCAGGCTTCGCCGACGCATACACGCCAGCAAAAGGAATGGGGCCTATTGGAAGTTGTGCATCGGGTTCAGACTTGACGCTTGCGTCGGAGACTGCGGAGTCTCGACGTATGCTGCTGTCTGCCAAACTTGATACGCTCTCAATCCCCTCAACGGCTCCTTCGCAGGATACGGCGGCAGCGGCCGCCGAGACGAGTACAACACCGGCAAACGCGGCCTGATGTGCCTGCCTCGCAGCGTTTCCCACAAGGCTTCCAAATCGCGTCAGGCGCATTACTTGCAGCGTTCTGGGGGCTTTAGTTTGCGCTCGAATTCATCAAGAAATGCTTTCGCTGCGGCATCTCCAGCGGCTGATGGTGGCACGGCGGTGACGTTAAGTTTCGTGGAGCCGATAAGGTTTATCTGCTCTATTTCCAGTGCTGATCCATCTTTGGGCGCCGTCGTTAAAACGCGTTCCCCCTCGGAAGTTTTGGTCATCGCGTAGGGGCGCGGGTATGCCATTGCAACCACGGTGGCGTAAACGCGCTCGGTGGCGGGGTCCACCCACATACAATAGGTGCGACTTGCTCCAGAAGCCTTGGCGGCAGCGGGAGCAAACTCGGATTCGGACACTGCGCTTGGGCCCGTTGCGGCGGCGGCCGAACTTTGCGCCTGCGGTGCTCCGGTTTGCGATGCGCCTCCGCAAGCAACGATCAGCGTGGCAGAAACCGCTGAAAAAACGCGAGTGCTCAAAGTGCTTCCCTCACAGTCTTGCGCCACTTCGAAAATGCACTCGGATTGCTCGATCCATCCGCGCCCTTGCCCACTGGAAAATGCAGCGTCAACACGCCGCCAACGAGCGTAACATCGACGACCTTTCCTGTAGCCTTCACGGCGCGGATTGACTTGATTTTGGATTTCAAGGCCTTTGTTTCTGGGGCCTTCGCTCCGCTGTCGGCGATATCGAGCGGGATCTCAAGGACATTTCTAAAGGCATATCCAAGCTGACCATCGTTGCTGCAGTACGTCTCCTCAACGTCTTTGCAAAAATCGCCCAACCCCTTCCAGTCCACGCTCACGCCAACCTCCATGCCTAGCTTTGACTTGAGGTTCCCTTTGATGCGCGTGATCTGAGTTTCGAG
>JAYWGD010000363.1:0-1862 GCA_043778435.1 Myxococcales bacterium
GGAGAGCCTATGGAGGGCGCAGAAGGGATCATTCCTCCCCGCGCGGCGCCTCATTGCTCGAGCACACCTGTTGGACAGTGGTGTCCAGAGAATACTGAAGGCAACCTGAGCGCAGCATGGCTCTTTCAGCCCTGGACAACATTTGAGGGCGGAGCGCGCCTCCCTCGTTCTTCGTCAGAAGGTGTGCCATCTCGTGGCCCAAGTCAGAGCGAAGGTGTAGGCTTCAAATCATGAGTGCTTCCCGCCAGCCCGAACTCGAGCAAGAGCCATTCTCGGATGATGTGTCGCACATTCAGCCGCTCACTTCGGGTGAGGGATTGCTTAACCAACTTCGTCGCGGAGAGATCGACGCAGAGGCTTACATTCAAGCTCGTATTGCGCGTGCCACCGAGGGACTCAAGGGCTTGGGAGAAGAGCAGCTGGCCTTTGTAAAAGACACGCTTCGACACCAACTCGAGGAAGACCCTCAGCTGTCCCGGATGCTCGAATCAGTGCTCGCCGTATCGCCGCCGCGCGTCACGTGATTCGCCTTCAGTATTAATGCAGTCTGCACCCGCTTCCGTCGGACAACTGGCCCCTTGGCTCTACGGTCTCGGCGATGTGCCCCCTTCCGTGCGCCGTCATGTGGGTGGCAAGGCAGAGCGCCTCGCGTGGCTCATTCACAAGGGCTTTGATGTGCCCGCCGGATGGGTTGTCCCGGCAACCGCATTCGATGCTTGTTTGGCAAGCTTGCCGGCCGCGCTTCGCCCTGCTTCCTTGCTAAGCGTTCGCAGTGACGCTGAGCTTGGCCGTCGTGTCTCGGAGGCCTCCGACCGTATTCGCGCGTATCAGCCCGCGGGACCATTGCATGCCGCGCTGTTGGCCCTTGGCGCCAGCGATGTGAGCGCGCGCTGGGCGGTGCGCTCAAGTGCGCTGGGCGAAGATGGCGCCAAGCATTCGATGGCAGGCATGGCCGGAACCGTGCTTGATGTATCAGGCGAGAACTTGTCTGCGGCCCTTGCCGAGGTGTGGGCCTCGGTGGCTAGCGAGAGATGGGTGCACTATGCCCGCAAATCGGGCCAGCGTGAGTTGCGCATGGGCGTGGTGATTCAACGTCTGGTGCCCGCGCGTGCTGCGGGGGTGATGTTTGCGAGTGAAGGAGACAGCGGCTGCGTGATCAATGCGGCGCGCGGGTTAGGCACGTCGGTGGTCGACGGCGCGCGCACCCCCGATGCTTGGCGTCTCAGCGCCGACGGCGTGTTGCTTGAGCAAAGCTTGGCCAGTGTGGGCGATAGCTCACTCGAGTCAAATGACTTACAGAGCCTTGCGGCTTTGGCCCAAAAACTGCGTCCTCATGCGCCCCACGCCTGGGATGTGGAGTTCGCATTTCACGAGCAAAAACTATGGGTGGTGCAGGCTCGGCCCATTACCCATCGACCGTACCCTGAGGGAGGAGACGCGCGCACATTGTGGAGCAATGCAAACGTAGGCGAGGCTCTGCCTGGTGTGGCTACACCCTTGACCTGGTCGGTGGCAGGAGCGTTTAGCGAATCAGGGTTTCGCGCAGCGTTTCGCGCTTTGGGCTGCAAGGTGCCGAAAGGCTTGGTGCTTCTGGGCAATGTGCATGGCCGCATGTATCTCAACCTCACAGGGTTCATGCGTGTCGCCAGCCAGGTGCCCTGGATGGACCCTCGCGTGTTGGTCGAGTTGGGCGGCGGGAAAGGCGGAGATGCGCTCGCCAGTGATGGTCCGCGACCGTCACCCACCGGATTTTTGCTTCGCTTTCCGTTGACGGCCTACCGACTCGCCCAGCAACAGTGGGATGTAGGCGCGAGGGTACGGGCTTTTGAGGCGCGTGCCGCGACGGAGCGCGCCGACTTCGA
>JAYWGD010000364.1:0-5141 GCA_043778435.1 Myxococcales bacterium
CACGAACTGCTGGAAAACAACACGGCTTGCGCTGGATGCCACAAGAACATGGAAACCGCTGGCTACCCGTTTGAGATCTACGATGGCCTTGGACGACTGCGGCTTACCGAAGAATCCAAGGCAGTCCGCAACAACTCAACGCTTGCAGCAGGCAAAGATTTGGACGGCACTTACGATGGCGAGCTGAGCTACTTCGCTGCATTCGCAAAATCCGACTCCGTTGCCGAATGCATGTCGGAGCACCTGCTCAGCTATGCGCTTGGACGCCGCTACGGCAAGACTGACGAGGCGCTGCGTGCATCGACCAAGTCACAGATCAAAGTTGACGCCAAGAGCGCGTTGATTGGCGTCGTAACCAGCAAGGAGTTCCGCACACTTGCAAATCGCTGACGCCGTCTAGACAGAGATGTTTCGTGAAAAGGGAGGTTTCTTATGGCAGTTAAGTTTTCTCGTAGAACGGTTTTGCGCGGCGCTGGAGGAATCGCGGTCGCGCTGCCGTTTCTTGCCTCGTGGCGGGGAGACTCCGCTTGGGATGTGCTGAATATTCCTGTGGCTGTTGCTGCAGACGGCAGGCCCAAGCGCATCGTCTTCTGGGTAGGAGCACTTGGAACGGTCCCTCAATTTTGGGACCCGATAAACACCTCAAACAACGGCAAGACCTGGCAACTCAACGACATCATGAAGCCACTTGAACCCTACAAAAAGCACATGACCGTGCTTTCGGGGATCAACATGGCCAGCATTGTGAAGCAGTTCGGCAATCGCGCCGGAAACCATCGCGTTGGCGGCGCGCACTTGCTCACGTCGATCGGCTTTGACGATGTCGGAGACCCAAAGTTCTCCGAGTCACGGCCTAGAGGTCCAAGCATCGATCAAGCCATCGCACAATTTGTTGGGAAGACATCGAGGTTTCCCTCGCTCTTTATTGGCGACGGTTTTGGAGAAAGCGCGCAGGGCGTCATTGACGCGAGGGGCGTGCAGCCCGCTCGCGATTATCAGCCGTCATGGCTGTACGACAAGCTGTTCAAGGACTTTGAAGGCAACCCCGCCGAGCGCGCCCTCAGAAAGAAGTCGCGGCTGTCGGCGGTGTCTGCCGTCCTCCCAAGTTACAAGCACTTGTCATCGCGCTTATCGCCATCGGACAAGAGGCGCCTTGATGCGCATCTCGATGGCCTGTCAGACATTGAGCGCCGGCTTGGGCTAACGGATGCTTGTACGCCTCCGGCGGTACGACCGCCTGATTTCTGGGACGGCAACAAGGGCGAGACGTACATTCTAGGAGATCGCGGCGAGGGCCCGTACGACACGTTTGCCGACCTGACTGCCCGTGCACTTGCGTGTCAGATGACCAACGTCGTCGTGTTCGGAATGCAGGGCACGATGGCAACGCCCTACGACGCACGGGTGTCCCCTGACCTCACTGCGGGGAAGTACACTGCGTCCAAAAGCCTGGATATGCACGGCGTAAGCCACCACAGCTTCAACAACGCAGGCGAGACGTTGCTCCAAAAGGAAATGCACACGTGGCGCATGCGCAAGCTTGCCAACTTCGTCGAGAAGCTTTCAACCGACGACGATATTGATGGTCGTAAAATGATCGAGAATACCTGCATTGTGCACTTGAGTGAGATTCTTACCGGGCAGCATGACTGTCTGCCCGGTGGTGGTGGCAGCGACTACTCAAGCGCAAACAAAGATCCCGCTCGCCCCGCGACAACCTCTGGCATCCCGCTCTTCTTGTTGGGCGGCCTTGCCGGCACACTGAAGACGGACATGCACATGGATCTTCGCGCGGGCGATACCTACGGCACCGAGCTTGGTAAGTACTCTCATGGAGAGCTCTACTTGACACTGGCAAGGGCAATGGGGATTGGCGCCGCGGAAATGCCGACATTCGGAGACCCGGACGTGTGTAAGCGTTTGGTGTCAGAGATCATGATGTAGGGGTCTTGGGCGTGGAAGCACCAGCGACGCAACGCCTGCGCTAGCGATGCGAATGAGCGGCGGAATCAACTGTGGTGATGCACAACACGGTACCCGCCGGAACAGCACTGCCCCATGACCGGCCCGCCAGTTAGAGGACGGTACATTCTGTCCGTAGATTGTTGCGACCGGTGCATTCTACGGCATCGGGACGTAAGTCTCTTTCTCGGGTGCTGAGCCATGTGCCGATGGGACTTGATTTTGCGTTTTCAACGAACTGAAGCACGCTATTCCCGCAGCGCCGCTACGCCCTCCAGTCGAGGATTCCGTGCTCCGCGCATGCATCGCCAAAGAGCTAAAGTCGCTGCAGTTTGTGGCCGATAGCAAGGGCAAGGAAACGCGTGTGGACTACCCGATTCAGCGGAGTCCCAAACGTATCGCTGAAGGCCGGATTTGAGTCTCGCGACTCTCGGCTGATTGCAGATTGCGGCGTGCAAGAGAGCGTAGGCGCAAAGCCCGCTTCCAACTCGTTCTCGCTGCTCAAGAGCTCCGCAGGAGGAAGGTCGTTACGCTTTTTTACGCTCACATAGACGGGCGCAAGAGTGTCGTAGAGCCCCTGCCGGTACTCGCCCATTTGCAGAGCGGCATCTTGATGCTTTGAGGCGCGCAAGCGCCGAAGCGCACACTCGTCGGTAGGGCGCTCGTATGTGGGAACAAACGTGTCTCCGGGAACTTCATACTTGACGGTGAAGGCAAAAAGTAGGGCGTCACTCGACGCGTCGTAACTGTACGCGGCGATTTGCACCAACGCCAAACACGGAGTTGAAAATAGGCGTTCGAAACCAAACGAAAACAAAAGAGAGAAACCTCCAAGGTCTCCCTTCGAGGTTTCTCATCTTCGCACTAGGGCTCAGATCACTCTTCGCCAGAGTCACGACGCGGCAGCGAACCGCTCAGAAAGCTAGGAACGCCAGCTGGGGGCGTTATTTTATTTTTTTTTTGAGCAGGCTTGGCGGCTGGCTTCTTTGCTGCAGCCTTCTTCGGGGCAGCGGCCTTCTTGGCGGCTGGCTTCTTGGCAGCAACCTTCTTGGGCGCAGCGGCCTTCTTGGCGGCTGGCTTCTTGGCAGCGACGGGCTTCTTGGCAGCAGCCTTCTTTGGAGCAGCGGCTTTTTTGGCAGCTGGCTTCTTGGCGGCTGGCTTCTTTGCAGCAGCCTTCTTCGGAGCAGCGGCCTTTTTGGCAGCTGGCTTCTTGGCAGCGACGGGCTTCTTGGCGGCGACAGGCTTCTTCGCGGCTGGCTTCTTGGCAGTCTTCTTTGCAACCATTGGTAATCCTCCTACAGACGTTGATATAGATGACATATATGGTCACGCAACGTACGTGTCAAAGAAAAATAACTTGACCACGCTTTTTTGACCAACTTTTCTGCAGTTGGTCTTGACATTTGTCCTACCTGTAATCCTGACTCTCACACCCTACGTCTCTTTTGGAGATCTCACCATGCACGCTCGTTTGTCGCAAATTGCCGTTTCGTCTTCACTTCTCATTGCGCTTTCCGCCACCTCGTTGGGCTGCGGCCACAACGAAGATGAGTGGCAGGAGAAGGTGCATGAAAATGAGCGCCTCACCGGTGAACTCACCACCGCGCGCGCGACTCTTGCCGCCGATCAGGAACGCTTCACGCAGAATCAAGCAGAGCTCGAAGCCATGCGCGCGCAGCTGCGTTTCGCAGGTGTGGGGTTAGAGAAATCTCAAGAGGAGCAGAAGCGTTTGGTGAGCGCACTCGATGCGGCAAAAAAGCGCTCCGAACAGCTGGCAGCCATCGAGGCACGCTTCCGTGAACTACGCAGCAAATTGGAGCGCCTGACGCAGATCGGTCTCAAGGTGGTGGTGCGAAACAACCGCATGGTCATTCAACTCCCCGGAGACATATTGTTCGAGTCCGGCAAAGCGGATCTGAAGAACGAAGGCAAAGACGCGCTCAAGCAAGTGGCCGACGTCATCCGCGCAGACAAGGACCTTTCTGCACGCGCGTTTCAGGTAGCAGGACATACCGACAACGCAGTCTACGGAAACGGCCCTTTCAAAGACAATTGGGGCTTGTCGCTTAACCGCGCGCGCACCGTGCTTTTGTACCTGATTGCACCCATCGGCACCGGCAAAGCGGGTGGCGGTCTGGATTCGAGCAAGCTTGCCGCTGCGGGCTACGGCGACACCGATCCACAAGCAGGCACCGTGATCACACAGAGCAAAGAGGAGCAGCAGAAAAACCGACGGGTGGAGCTTGTCGTGCAGCCCAACGTGTCTGAGATGTTGGACCTGAACAACATCAAGTGAGCCGCGTCGCGACGGTCGATATCGGCACCAACTCCGTGTTGCTCTTGGTTGCAGAGTACACGGAGAATGCCTGGCACGCAGTGCTTGAGCGCGCCACCGTGACGCGCCTGGGCCAAGGTGTCGACCGAACGCGTACGCTGCATCCCGACGCCATCGCCAGGACCATCGCCTGCTTGTCACAATATGCCGATGAGGCGCGACGCGCGGGCGTGGGTCAATGCATTGTCGTCGGCACCAGTGCGATGCGGGACGCCTCAGGCGCGGACGTTTTGCGCGCCTATGTGCGAGATGCTTTTGGCACCGAGGTGAGGGTGCTGTCGGGAAACGAAGAGGCCCGCGCCACCTATACCGGAGCAAGAAGCGGCCTTGATATAGATGCAGAGTGCACAGTGTTCGACATTGGCGGAGGCTCCACGGAATTCGTGGTGGGCGGCGCCTCAGGCCCCGTCTTTTCTCATAGCTTTGATGTGGGCGCAGTGCGCATGACGGAGCGTCACATCAGACACGACCCTCCCACACGCCACGAGTTGGAATCCTTGGAACGCGATGTACGCGCTCGGTTTGCCGAACACGAGGTGCCTGCATGTGGCCCGATTTTGGGGGTAGCCGGAACCGTCACCACCTTGTGTGCGTGGCTGCATGGCGTGGTCCCTTACGACGGCGCCAAGGTGCATGGACAGCGCATCACGCGCGCCGAAATTGCTCGGGCTTACGCGACACTTGCGAGCATGCCGTTGGCGCAGCGCGGCGCGTTAGGTGGTTTGGATCCCAAGCGTGCAGATGTGATTGTGGCGGGCGCGGCGATCACCTTGGCATGCTTAGATATCTTGGGCGGCACGGAGCTTGTGGCGTCCGACCGAGGTGTGCGCTGGGGCTTGTTGAG
>JAYWGD010000365.1:0-1858 GCA_043778435.1 Myxococcales bacterium
CGGCCAGGGCATGAGCTTTAAGCCACCTCCCTCGGAGGCGATTTGGGGCATCCCTCATCTTTGGACTTATCCGGCGTTTCTGTTGGTCTCGACCATTGCGACCGCGCTGCGTGCGGCAAGGTGGCGCCTGCAGTTGCGTTCTTTTGCGGACGTGCCGCTCATTCGCGTGCTCACCGTATCTTGGGTCAGCTTTGCGGCCATCTTCATTTTGCCGTTTCGTCTAGGCGAAGTGGTGCGTCCCATGATGATTCGCGATCGCGGCCGCGTCTCTGCAACGGCCGCTGCAGGCACTGTTGTGACAGAACGCGTGCTCGACGGTTTGGTCCTCAGTTTTATCCTGGGCATCGCTCTTTGGTACGCGCCTCCCGCCGATCAAACCCCCGAGTTTGTGGTGGGCCTGAAGGACTTCCCCACGTCGCGGGTACGCGGATTTGGCGCCACGATGTTCACCATCTTCGTGGGTGCCTTTGCGGTGATCGGTGTATTTTACAAATTTAGAACCTGGGCGCACGCCATGACACTCACGGTCTTTGGCGTTGTGTCGATGTCGCTTGCCGAAAAGCTCGCAGGCATTGCCGAAAAGCTTGCAGATGGCATGGCATTTCTGGCGCGCCCCAAAGATGCAGTGCCCTACCTTCTAGAGACTTCTCTGTATTGGGGCCTCAACGCTGCAAGCATGTGGCTGCTGGCTTGGGGCTGCGGGCTCACGCATGCCGATGGCTCAGGCGCGACGTACATGGACGCACTCGCACTCATCGGGGTACTGGGCGCGGCCATGCTCATTCCTGCACCTCCGGGCATGCTGGGCGTGTTCCAAGCAGGATTGTACTGTGCAATGACTTTGTTCTTCGATCCGAAGATCATCCTGGGGCCTGGGGCCGTGTATGTGTTCATGCTGTACGTGATGCAGGTTGGCTTGGCGCTCGTCTCGGCAGGCATCAGTTTGCTCGACCCGGGTACGCGCCGTGCCCTGTTTGCGGCCGACGTTGAGAACCTCGGCGAGAGCATGATGCCTGCCGCTTCGGCAGTAGACTATCGCCCGTAAGATCGGCACAGCGCAGCCGCTCGCGACGCGCCAAGTGCGTTGACACACGCCGCGCGGAAAGCACATACTGTACGGACGTAACGCGGGAGTAACTCAGTTGGTAGAGTGCAAGCTTCCCATGCTTGATGTCGCGGGTTCGAATCCCGTCTCCCGCTCAAAGTGTGGTTTTGATGAGGTCTGAGAAAGGCCGAAGAGGCCAGAAACTCAGCGAATTGGCCAACGGGTAGGCTGACAAGTGTTCAGTAGGTCCGGGGGCACCCAGAAACTGAGACGGGTAGCGCAGACGGGTAAAGCCGGTCCCAGAGAGCTTTACCCGTCTCATGTCAAAAACACCGAAAAACGTCTAGCCAGCCTCCTCCGAAGCAACAGCCCTCTGGGGCGCTCCCCGTCTCGCCAACCCCCGTCTCTGCTGGCGGCAAGAAGTGGACCAGGAAGGAACTCGAATCGCTGCGTGAGGGCACCTACAGCCCCACACGGACCGGATACGCCCGCCTGACGCTTGTGGTACCCAAGACGGGTGCCGGATGCTGGGAGCACGCCTCCCGGCTTGCCTAGCACTTCTCTGCCATAAAAATTCAGAGTGGAACGAGCAGTCGCAGGACTCCAGCGCACGCGGTGCGGAGCATGGGCGTGACGGGACATCGAATGACCTCCCTTCGTACGGTGGGGAGCGTCATGCGCGTCGGGTTCTCGTCACGCTTCGATGTGTTTTTCGGAATGTCGCCTGTGCACGAGAAAGGCGAATGCCATCATGGTGAGCACGGCGTGATGGTGCAGTCCACCCCATGAGCGTCCCTCGAAGTGGTTGAGTCC
>JAYWGD010000366.1:0-1854 GCA_043778435.1 Myxococcales bacterium
GACAATGAGCTGGGCGCCTCGGGGACCACCGCGATGGCCGCTCTGCCAAGCAAGGCGCAAGAAACCGGAGTGCAATCGGTGGGGCGTGCCGTGGGGCAGGCTGTGCCGCCGGCGCCTGGAGATCGCTTGTCCGTGGTGCCGCTGCCCGCGCGCGATGTGCTCGATCGAAGCAATGTCGTGGACACGCCAAAAGACGAACTTACGCGCATGGTGCAGGCGCGCTCGACCGGGCTCACCGAGACATCGGAGCCAGGACATGAGGGCGCCTATCAGCTTCAGGTCTCCAGCTTTCAGAGCGAGAGCGAAGGGCAGAAATTCGCCTCCGAACTGCGCGCGCGCGGCCACAAATCGTACGTCTATCGCGCCGAGGTGCCCGGTCGCGGCACGTGGTATCGCGTGCGCATCGGGCCATTTGCGAGTCTTAGCGAGGCCAAGTCGTACCGCTCAAAATTCGAGGAAAAGGAGCGAATGACGCCGTTTTTGGTCACACCAGAGAAGAGCAGCGACAAGTCCGCTTTGGTGCATAGCGCACGCACGCCTGCGCCCAGTGTGCAGAATGTGTCGGCCCGGCGCGTCGAGCCCCGCTCTGTTCCACGTCGCTGATGACGCTCGTGTTTGGCCTCGCGGTGGCTCTCGTCGCGCTCCCACCCGTAACGTGCGCGGTGGTGTTTGCGCAGCTGTCGGCGCGTCGTAAAAAAGCGGACGACGCCCTTCGTGCAGCACTCGATGGGGCGTCTACGAGGAGCGCGCGCTCGACGCAAAACCCGCCTGCACAAGGTTAAGCGCCTTGGTCGCCTGGGCTTCGAGCTCGGACAGTGTGCCTTCGTTTTCAACAATGTATTGCGCACGCAGTCGCTTTTCGCTGTCAGGCATTTGCGCGGCCATGCGCGCCCGTGCCTCCGTCTCGCTGAGGCCATCACGCACCATGATGCGTGCAATGCGCAGCGGCTCGGACGCCACCACCAACACCACCGGTTTGAAGCTTGCGTCCAAGCCCTTCTCAAACATGAGCGCGGCGTCGTAGCATGCAAGACGGGTGCCCGACGCTGCATATTCCGCGAGCATTTTTGCTGTCTGTTCGGCGATTCTCGGATGGGTGATGGCGTTCAGCTGCGCCACGGCGGAGGCGTCGCCAAACACACGCGCTGCCAGCGCTTTGCGGTCTAGTTCGCCGCTTGCCTGCAAGATACCTGCGCCAAACGCGGCCACCAGATCGGCCAGCGCCGGCGTGCCTGGACGCACCACATCACGCGCCACTTGATCGGCATCGAGCACTGGCACTCCGAGCGTTGCAAACACGCGCGCCACGCCCGACTTGCCCGAGGCTATGCCCCCACTGAGTCCGAACACATGCATGCGCACGAGACTAACACTGCGCGGTGACGAAGAGCCATGAGCGTGGCTTACGAGGGCGCGCCGGGCTGGCCACACCACGAGCAGCGGGCGTTTGGCTGGAAGTTCGACTGACTCGGCCAACGCATTCTGATGTAACTTCACGATGTGTTGAAGAGGCTTTCGCGTCGTCACTTGCTTCGTGCTGCCTTTGGCGCCTCACTTTTTGCGGCGGGTGTGGGGTTGCGTTTTGGGGGATACAGTGCGGCGGAAAGCCCTCTCGCGGATTGGGAGCGCACCGTGTGTATGGCGTTGCTCGCCCGCATTTGCGCGCGCGACACAGTGGATGCGCCTAGCCCAGAGAGCGTCGGTGCGCCGGCTTTTGTGGTGGAGTATGTGGCGCAGCTTCCGGCGCCGATGCGTCAAGAACTGCGAGCTTTTTTGCTGCTCATTGAGCATGGTGGGCCCATGCTCTCAGGCGTCTCGCGGCACCGTTGGAGTGCGCTCGAGAGCGACGCCCAA
>JAYWGD010000367.1:0-1854 GCA_043778435.1 Myxococcales bacterium
GTGGTGCGTCGACGCAAGCACTCGCACACGTAAGTCTGTGGCCTTGGGCCAACACATGAACAAGCACATGACCAAGCCGCCTCCACGCTTGCACACGAAGGACGGCTTGTCGCTTTGTGCGACAAGAACACCTGGGACCACGCCACACGTCGAAGCGCGCCACGCTCTCAATCATCGGATGTGCGCGCCATCCCGTCACGGTAACTCGGATACTTAAGCTGCACGCCTAGATCGCGCAGCGCGCGGGATCCATCCACGAGGCGATTTCCTCGCAGTGACGCGTGCACACTTTCGGCTGCAACACTTGGCGGGGGCGCGCAGCGGTACTCCTTGCAGATCCACGCGACGACGTCGCATTGCCGCGCGGGCTCGGCATCTCCGACGACAAAGCATGCATTACGCACCTTGTTGGATGCGAGCAGAAGTGCCGCCAGATCATCCACATGAATGCGCGAAACATAGTTCTCCGCGGCGCCCGGCAATTGATGCTGGCCGCTTCGTACACGCACATGCATGCCGCGATCAGGACCATAAATGCCGGGCGCACGCAACACCACGCCATTCACAGCGCGGTAGGCGGCTTCAGCACCCAGACGTGCACTTGTCAACGCAGACACCGGGGTCTCGTCGTTCACAGGCCCCACGAATGCATCATACACTGATGTGCTCGAGACATAAGACACATGCGATGCAGCGGCAAGCCACGGAGCGAGTGCGGCATCCGTCGTGCCGTCGGGCGGAAAGCACACGATGGCGTGCACGCCATCCCGCGCATAGCGTCGCGCGGCATCTTGGACATCTATGCAAACCACACGCAAACCTTCGCGCTCCAACTCTGCAGCGCGCGCCCACGATCGCACGACACACAGCGCCTCTTCGTCACGCGACATGGCCAAACGCGCGACGCGTGCGCCTACATAGCCGGCGCCCAAGATTAGGCGCATGCGCCGTCGCAGGCGCTTGCCAACGCCAAGGGGAGTGATAGGTCTTGAAGCATGACCCGTGCACCTTACATTGTTGTCTCTTCACTCACCACGCTTGCCGTTGTTGCGGCGTGCTCCGTAAGTCCCATCATGTCCGTCGCAACGACGCAGGACGGCGGGACGTTCATTACACTCGACGACGGACGAGTCGTCCCCGTTTTGCCAGACGGCTCCACGTCCGATCTTGGCGATACGGGCACTCCCATCGTGACGCCCGATGCGGCCACAGGCCCCGCCTGCGTGAAGCGCCAAAGCAAGGGCGTGGCTCCCGCCGCGCGGCACATTGTGGTGCTCTACGATCACAGCGGAAGCACCTCGAAAAGTTTGAACGGCGGTACTGCGGCCACACCAAAAGACAGCGTTCTGGAGGCGTTCCGCGACACCCTCGTCGGCTTTGCCAACAACACGCCCACCATTGCAACCGATTTACGAATTGTTCCCTTCGGCGCAAAAAGCCAAACGTGCGCATTGTCCGACTATCCAGCACTGAGCGCCCCCGTCTCTTTGCCGGCAATAGGTACCATTGGCACGCAAGTTGCTGGCTTCACGGCCGACGGCAGCTCAGCGGTACGCGCAGGTCTTGACGGTGCATACGCATTGGCTCTCGACGCTCCGAGCAAAGCATCGACCGATGCAAGCATCGTCCTGATGTTGACGGATGGCGTCGGCTCCGGCGCCGGAGATTGCAACTCGACCATCGCCACGGTGAACGCGCGAATCTCGCAAGCGGCACAGTCAGGAATTTCCACAGTGGTCGTAGGTCCACAGTACGTGTCGAGTGAGCTCCAAAGTTATGCCATGGCGGGCTCCGCCAGCCAATCCGAAGCAGTGCTTGTCAAAACGGGCGTCGCCACCTCCGTCAATGTGAGCA
>JAYWGD010000368.1:0-5112 GCA_043778435.1 Myxococcales bacterium
GGTGGACCAAACACTCATCGAGGCCCACACACCCACCAACGCGCGCGCTGCATGGTGGGTCGGCGCTCCGCCGCGCGCGTCTCCGTACGCCAGAAACAAAACAGTGCACAATGCACCTAGCCCAAGCGACAAGCTCAACTGACGTTGCTTGACGGCGCCCATCCGCCACGACAGCGCAAGCGCAGGAAGCGCCGGGCCCAGCCACAGCATTCCCTCCAGTGCGGAAGCCGGAAAGTGCAATCCGGAAGAGGCTTCTTGAGCCGCATGCGCCTCGCGATAGGTGGCAACACGCGCGAGAAAATACAGCGAATCCCCATGGGAAACGCGATTCCACAGCATCCAACCCACAGGTGCGAGCAGAGCGCCATAGGCCCATGGCCCACGTTTCCACGCGCGCCCCAAAAGCGCGACCAGTGCGAGTACGGGCCAGGTTTCATAACGCGAAAGTCCCGCCACAAGCAGGGCTACTGCCGCATGCCATGGAAACCGGTCGCGTGTGAGTGCCACCAAGGCTGCGGTGCTCAGCAGTCCCGTATAGGCTTCGGGCACGGTGCACGCGCCGCACCAGACACCCCATGCGCTAAGCAGGGCGGCACCGACGGCGAGCGCCGCCGTATGGCCCTTGGGTGCGAAGGCGCAGAGCTCCCACGCCAAGTAGGCCGCGGCAAGCATGCCAAGCATCACAGATGCGTTTTGCATGCATTCCCAACTGCGGCCGAAGAGGCGCCCTACAAAACCCAAAAGCCAAAATTGCGCGGGCAGCCAACTGGTTTCCGACGGGTCTAGGGTTGGCGCGACCACCCAGCGTTGCGCGATAGTGACCCGAGCAAAGTCGTCGTCGGAGATGGCGTAGACGCCGGAGCTCACCAGAGGCCATTCCAGTGAAAAACGCGCGATGGCTGCAGCCGAGGCCAGAGCGATCGCGCGTTTCGGGGAGAGGCCGGCCTCAGAGGCCAAGTTGTGGCCTTAGGGCTTTGGGGTTGCAGGGAGCGCAGCAGGTGCGCCGGGTGCACCTGGTAACATAGGCACATCAGCGGCTGCGGGCGGAGTTGGCTTTGCGGCGTCCTTCGCACTCTTGCGCTCGGCGTGCGTCTTGCTGACTTTGGATTGGAATGCACGATCGCGCCATCTTGGCAAACCGCCCAAAACAACAGACGTCACCACGAACACACAGGCAAAGATCCATGTAAGTTTAGAAAGCAAATTCCCTGCTCCGCGTCCGCCAAAGACCTGAGTGGCAGATGCGCCACCGAAGCCAGCGGGGCCTCCGCCCTTGCCCTGTTGGAGCAAAATCACGGTGACGAGCAACAAGGCCACAAGCACGTGGACAACGGAGAGCAGATTTTCGAGGACGTTCATGGTGTTCGGGATCACGAGAGCTGCTTGGGAGTCCCAAAAGCAACAGGGACGAGAGCAATAGCACCGAAGGAGGCGGCATCCAAGCTTGCTCCTCCGACCAATGCGCCATCAATGTTGGGGCACGCAAAGAGCGCGACGGCCGTCTCAGGTTTGACCGAGCCGCCGTAGAGCAAACGCGTGCGTGCAGCCAGTGCGGGCGAGGTTTCGGCCAGCAAGGCGCGAAGCGCGGCGTGGACCTCCTCGGCTTCGGCGGGCCCGGCGCTTTTGCCGGTTCCAATAGCCCAAACGGGTTCGTAGGCAAGGGTCACGTGTTCGTCGTCGCCGGTGGCTGCGAGCAGATCGATCACGGCGCGTGCTTGCCCGAGCACTACCGCTAAGGTCTGGCCTGATTCGCGCTCGGCCAAGGTTTCGCCTACACACACCACAGGCCAAAGCCCCGCGTTGATGGCGGCCTCTGTTTTGGCGCGAACGACCGCGTCGGTCTCCCCGTGCATTTGACGGCGCTCGCTATGACCGACCAACACCCACGTCACGCCGCACTCTTGCAGCATGGTCGCACTGATGTCTCCGGTGTAAGCGCCGATTGCATGCGGGCTCAACGTTTGCGCGGCAATGCTCAAGGGGCTTCCGTCGACATGAGCCGCGCAGGCGGCAAGCAAGGTAAACGGCGGTGCAATCACCACATCGACATCGGTGCGTCCTGCAACTTGTTTGGCGACCGCTTCGGCCAAGTCCAGACCGGACGGACCGCCGTGGTGCATTTTCCAGTTGCCGATCACCAAACGTTTGCGTGTGGACTGCACATCTGTGGTTTCTACACTCACAGCGCGCCTCGCAGCACTTCGATGCCAGGCAATCTCTTGCCTTCGATGAGCTCAAGCGCTGCGCCACCGCCGGTCGAGATGTGGCTTATCGCAGCTGCCACACCCTGGCCCGCGGCATGAACCGCAGCAGCGCTGTCCCCGCCGCCGACCACCGTGAAACCGGTACTGGCGGCCATCGCACGGGCAATCGCAAAGCTACCTTGGGCAAACGCGGCGCGCTCGAACAAGCCCATCGGGCCATTCCAAAACATCGTGCGCGCCGAGGCCACTTCGCGCACATAGGCCTCGCGGGTGGCTGGACCGATGTCCAGCGCTATGCTGCCTTTGGGAAGTGCGTCTACAAGGGCCACAGTGCCCGTGGTGGCCTTAAAAGAATCCGCGACCACCACATCGGTGGGCAGCATCACGGTGACATTGCGCGCGGCGGCCTTCTCGAGGAGCGTGCGCGCCAAGGAGAGCTTGTCGCTCTCAACTTTGGATGATTGCATGTTGCATCCTTTGGCCACCAAAAAGGTGTTGGCCATCGCGCCGCCGATCAGCAATGTTTTGACCTTGGAAAGCAAAGCTTCGATGACATCGATTTTGTCGGACACCTTGGACCCGCCAAGCGCTGCAATGTACGGTGCCGCAGGCCGATCGAGCAAAGGCAGAAGGCCCGCAAGCTCCTTTTCGACAAGCAGGCCATAGCCGCGCTCCTTGAAATACCGAGCCATGCCTTGCGTGCTTGCGTGGGCGCGGTGCGCGGCGCCAAACGCGTCGTTCACATACACATCGGCGAGGCTTGCGAGAGCCTTGGAGAACATCTCGTCGTTGGCCTCTTCTTCAGCTTGCAAACGAAGATTCGGCAGCAAGCAAACTTGCCCTGCGCGCAGATCGTAGAGGATCTTCTGAGGCAAGGGGCCCGTGCTCTCGTCGGGCATGTGCACTTCTGCGTTGAGCAGTTCGGCCAGGCGGGCACCGCACGGCTCCAGCGAAAACGCACTGTTGTCGGCGCCAGCCTCGTGGCTGGGGCGGCCCAAGTGGCTGGCCAAAACCACCCTGGCGCCACGTGACATCGCATGCCGGATGCTGGGCAAGGCTTCTCGAATGCGTGAGTCGTCTGTGACCGTGCTGCCATCGAGTGGGCAGTTAAAGTCCACACGCAAAAAGAGCTTCTTGTTCTCGAGGTCGAGATCGCGAATAGAACGAATGCCGTCGAGAAGTGCCATAGGGGTCTTGCCAGTCTTAGAGCTTGGAGGCGACGAGTGAGGTGAGGTCGATCATACGGTTGGAGAAGCCCCACTCGTTGTCGTACCAGCTGAACACCTTTACGAAACGATCGCCCAGCACTTGCGTGCATGTCGCATCAAAAATAGAAGAGCGCGGGTCGCCGATGTAGTCGCCAGAAACGAGCGGCTCCTCGGTGTAACCGAGGATGTTCTTCATGGGGCCTTCAGCGGCTGCCCGCATCGCGGCGTGGATGGCGTCTTTGGTGACAGCCTGGGTGGTGGTGACGGTAAGGTCGACCACGCTGACGTCCATCGTGGGCACGCGAATGGATTGTCCATCGAACTTGCCCTTGAGGGCCGGGATGACTTCGGCCAGTGCTTTTGCAGCGCCCGTTGAGGTCGGGATCATGTTCTGCGCGGCCGCGCGGCTACGCCGCAGATCGCCCTTCTTGTGCGGCACGTCGAGAAGGGTCTGATCGTTCGTGTACGAGTGGATGGTGTTCATCAATCCAAACTCGATGCCAAAGTTGTCGAGCAACACCTTGGCGATGGGCGCCAAACAATTGGTTGTGCACGAGCCGTTGGAGATGACGTGATGCGAGACCGAGTCGTATTCATCACCGTTCACGCCCAAGACCAAGGTCTTGTCAGCGCCTTTTGCAGGGGCCGAGACGATGACCTTTTTGGCGCCTGCCGCAAGATGCACTGCGGCCTTGTCGCGATCAGTGAAGAGGCCTGTGCACTCAAGCACGATGTCGACGCCCAAGTCTTTCCAATGAAGCTTGGCGGGGTCTCGTTCAGCCAAAATTTTGATGGCCTTGCCGCCGATCGAGATGCTTGCATCGCCCGCGGTGGCGCGCACCTTGGCGGTACGATGGACCGTGTCGTAGTTGTAGAGATGCGCAAGGGTGGCGGCATCCGTAAGGTCATTGATGGCCACGAGCTCGATGTCGGTGAGGCCTCGTTCTGCGAGCGCGCGCGTTACACAACGACCAATACGACCAAACCCATTGATTGCGATTTTTGTGCTCATAGAACCCTCCGTCAGTGGCAAAGACGGCCGAAACCTACTCGCTAGGAGCGCTCAATCAAGGGGAAATCGTGGCGCGTGGGCCTTCTTCCATGAACACTTAGAGAATCATGACGCCGTCGCGCTGTTTTGCGTTCTCAATCGCCACCTTGATTGCAATGTCGACCACGCCAGCGTGTGTGAGTACGCCTGAACCCGAGGCCTCTGATGAATCGTTTGAAGGGGATGCGCTGGTGGTGGCCGAGTCTGTGTCGGACGGCGATACGCTGGCGCAGCGCTTGTCGGAGTTGTTTTTGGTGGAGCACACCACTGTGGCGTTGAGCCCCGGCATGGCCAAAATGATGGCCACGTCGCCGCCCGGGGGCCTCGTGTTTTGGAACTTGGGACGCGGGACCGTCAGCGATTTGCGCGAAACGATTCGCGCCTACGAGGCCGCTCGAGTTCGCGCCGGTAGGCCCCGAATCTTGTATTCTACAGATTACGAGGGTGGCGGTCAGAGCTACACCACGCGCGGTTCGTTCAACGCTGGCGTGCAGCGATTTATCACCGGGATGACATCGCTCGCTCATCCGCGCTGGATTGGTTTGGCCTACAGGCGCAATCACGCGGTGGGCGAGGAACTCGCGACGTTGCATGGCAAACTAATGGCGCAGGAGCTGGCGTCGGTGGGCATCAATTACCCGCTCGCGAC
>JAYWGD010000369.1:0-1849 GCA_043778435.1 Myxococcales bacterium
GCGTTGCAGGCCGTGCTCGATGGCTTCGGTGACGCTAGCCCAGCGCGTGCGAAAGACAACGCAGAAGCCGCTCTATTGCGCGGCCTTCTCGAGCGAGACTACGGGCGGCGCGCAGCCGCCATGGAGGCCTTCGAGCACGCGGCCACAAACCAGCCCGACTTGGTCGAGGCATTGTTGCAACTTGGCGCCATGCGCTTGGAGGCAGGCAATGCCACGACGGCGCTTGCGGTGCTTGAGCCTGCGGTGCGGTTCGCCCCAAAGAGTGCACTGGCACAGTCAAATGTGGGGGATGCCTATCGCTTGTTGCTGCGTACGCCTGAGGCGCTCAAAGCCTTCGATGCAGCCGAGAAGCTCGACCCTGCATTAACGTCCGTGCATTACAACCGTGCGCTGCTTTACCTGTTCACGGCCAACATCGCCGGGATGACTCCGGTGGGGCAGGTCGAGTCGGCCATCGCCGAGCTCGAGCGATACAAGACCATGAAGAACGCAAAAGGCTCCGCCGATGATGTGGACGAGCTGTTGAGCCGAGCCAAGTCGCGTCAGGCAGAGCTCAAGATTGCTGCCGGTGTTGCCGCTGAAGCAGCCGCCGCACCTCCTCCTCCGGCGCCCGCGGCGACGGAGGCCCCTGCTCCCGCCCCCGCTCCGGCGCCAACAAAATGAGGCTCGTCATGCGTCTACCAATATTTCTGTTGCCGTTGATTCTTCTTGCGTGGACCGAACCGGCGCACGCTGAGAAGGGGGCCATTACGATCGCAGAGGTGACCATTGTGGGCAGGGTTCAAAAGCCCGTGGCCGCGGTAGACGTCAGCAAGTTGCGTGCAAAGATCACGCTTTCGGAGCTCAAGCAGCCCTTCGTCGATCGCATCGAAGAAGTCATTCGCCACACGCCATTCTGATGTGGTCTGTGGTGGCGTTTGGGTTGCTCGCCCAAGTTCTTTTGCTCTTGTCGTTGTCGCGATTGCGAATCTTGTATCGGGCGTCTCCGTGTAGCCCGTCGCTCATCACAAGCTTCGCGCGCCGTTCGTTACTTAAACCACAGTTGTCGGCGCATCTGTCTCTTGCCAGTTCCACTTGGGAACTTGCGCCCTTGTTTGTCGCCGACAACGCCTCGCTGAGCGATCGCAATCTTTGGTGGATGGGATGGAATCAGGTGCTTGCGGCGAGGCGTGGCCTTGCGGAGGGCTGTCCCAAAGTGATCTGGTTTATGACCTTGTTGGGGTTGTCTTTGAACGTGATCGAAAGGCTGCAGAGTGCAGCAACTTCAGTGCCTTTGGGCGACCAAGTCAACCTCCGGGCCTTGTTGTTGTTGGCCGTTGGTGCACCGTCTGCGATTGCGTGTCACTGGGTAGCCTTGCGTGCACGCAGAGAGGCGCAAGAGCTGAAGGCCGCGCTTCGCGCGTTTAGTGGCGCTGAACGTGGCGCACGCCGCGGTTAAGTCTAGCCCTGCGGGTCTGGCATCGTGCGGCGGTTCCGTATATCTTGGCGATGGCGGCGTCGCTGCGTGCCCGCGTGGCGTTGAGCTTTTATAAAGGTGCATTGATGCAAAGACAGGTTTGGACGGCTTCGGTTTTGGTAGGACTTCTTTCGTGCCCGCAGCCTGCATTGGCCGGCGAGGGCGAGGGCAGTGTTCGCGGAACACTTATTGGGCTCGAGGTGTTGCAACCCGTGCAGTATGCACAGGCCGCAAAATCCGACTCCAAACGTTGGGCGTGGCGCGAGCCTTCGCCAGCCGTTGCGGTTCAGTTTTTGACGGGCTCGGCGCTCCCATCGAGGGACATCTCGGTGGTTGCAGAATCCCTCGGCTCAGTGCCGGCTGCAGCGACTCCGCTGTTGGTGCGCGTGACCG
>JAYWGD010000370.1:0-5107 GCA_043778435.1 Myxococcales bacterium
AGCAGGCGGGGATGCGCCGGTGAAGCCCGTGGCTGTCAAAGCACCGACGGCTGTGCGCCCCGTGAAGGCCTCAGAGCTCGACGACGCACTTTGAGTTGGTTGCGCTATGCAAATAATTGCATGCGCAGTGCACCTAATTCACTTTAGGACAAAGTTCGAGAGTGCCGTCACGATGACGCCCATGATGCTTTCGCCTGCGATCGCACCAGCGGCAATCGGCACCACGTAGTCTTCGGTCCATTTCTTGTTCTTGGCTTCGGCGCCCCACGCGATGAGTGCGCCTAAAAAGAACGAAACGGGATTGGCAAAGGGGAGGATGAGCCCGAAGCCAATGCCGTTGGCCGAGGGCAGCCATTTCTTGTACTTGGGCAAGAGCAGCTCGAGCACGCCAAGGACGGCACCGATAGCCAAGCCCCAAGGAATGAGCGTGCGCGCCAATGGGTGTAGATTCTCGATACCGGATTTGAACACCAGCGCCACAGCCTTCCAAGCTTGGGCTCCGGGCGCCGGGAAATTCTTCTCGAGCGCTTGAGCATTGGGCACGAGCGTAAAGTAGCAAAGCACGCTGGCAATGGTGCCGGTGATCACGCCGAAAGCTTGCGCCAAAAACTGGCGACGCGGGTGCGCACCCAGCAAATAACCTGATTTTAGATCGGTGAGCAGATCGGCCGCCGCGAGCCCCGCGCCGCTTGTGATGCCGGCCGTCATCAAGTTGGCTGTGGAGCTTTGTGGGATCAGTACGCCGTAGGTAAGTTGCATGATCTTGCCCATGGCGCTGCCTGGTGTGATGTCGGTTTCGCCCGTCGCGCGACATGCCACCACGCCAAGGACCAGAGTCATCATGACGGCCAACAAGCCAAAATGCGGAGGTACCTCAAAAAACGCCCACGCGATGAGAATGATGCCAATACCTGCCACGGCGACTCCCGCCCCGAACCAAGAGACGGGCACTTCTACGTCTTTGGTTCGCGCGTCGTGCTCGGTGATGTCGGCGCTCGCGCCAAGCAGTTGCTTCGCGGCGCGCACCATGGTTTTGCCTTGCGCCGCAAAGGCCACGAGCGACGACGACACCAAGATGGGGGCGCCCAGCCAGATGCCGATTTCTTTCCATGCTTTGTGTGGAGACGACACGGCATACACCGTGACTCCCGAGCTGTTGACGAAGGCCGCATCGAGCGCGTAGGGCCCGAGCCAGAACGCGAGAATGTATCCGCCCACCATCATCCATGTCGTCGTGCGAAGCCCTGTGAGTGCGCCTGCAGCGATGAGCACTCCGTCATGTTGAAAACTCAAATTCCAATCATGTGCGGTGCGCGCATCGTGTTGATCCGCCCGCGCGCCCGACGCGTGAAACGCCGCGACATTGGGAAACAAGTGGCCAAGAAAGTCGAACACGTTCGAGCTGTCGGGGATCAGCGCATGCTTGTCTTTCCCTTGGCCAAACACGTGCAAGTCGCGGATGAGCGGCAACACCATGGCGCTCAACATCGCGGTGAACAATACCTTCGCGCGTCGTGCGGCCTGATCGCCCTGAGCGTACAATCCTTGCAGCGTGACGGCGGCTGCCGTGCCCGACGGAAACTTGAGACGCTCGCGGTTGATGAGGCTGCGCTTCAGGGGGATGGCGAGTGCCGTTCCTAAAATGGCGAGACAGAACACCCAGCCCATCAGCACATACCAACGAATATGCGTACCGCCTGGGTTCTCGGGAGTCACCGAGAGAAGAAGCACCGCAGGGATGGCCGTCACGAGCGTGTTGCCTGTGGAGTAGCCTGCAGCAGAAGCTGTAGACTGCATGCAGTTGTTTTCCAAAATGCTCATTGGCGTTTTGGCAAAGCCGAGTGCCATCAGAGCGTTCCAGATCGTGTACGAAAGAATGCACGCCGTCAGCGCGACGCCGAGCAGCCAACCCGTTTTGAGTCCGACGTAGATGTTCGTAAACGACAGCAAAAAACCAAGCGCTGTGCCCATGACCACCGCGCGCAATGTGAGCTGAGGGCTGTCTCCCTGAAAGGCCTCGGCGTACCATTGCTCCTCGCTCATCTCTTGTACCTCGGCGGGGCTGCGGTCTAGCGGCCTGCCAGCGTGCAGCTCTTCGGGCGTCGAGGCGGGCGTCTGAAAAAATGACATCCGGTGGCCATACCCGTGAGGGCTCCTGGCATCAAGCCATTGTGCTACGCGTCGCCACAAGCGATGCGAACCTTCTTTCGAATCATGGCAGCGTGGAACCTCTTGGCGCAGCTGCCTCTGGCGCTCGCGTTGTGGCTTTGGCTACGCGGTGCCGTTCCCTCCGTGACGCTCTTGCTTGGGCTAAGCGTGCTCGCACTTGGTCTTTGGGCCCTAAGCTTTGGGCGTGTGAATCGTTTGGCGCATGATCGTCCTGTGAGCGCGCTTCGCCGCCGCGGCCTGGAGCTGCCTTACATGGCGCATCTGATGGCGGGCTGGCTTGGAGTGCTCCTGCTTTTGCCGTTGTGGTTCTTGGGCGATCGCATGCATCATGCAGTGATTGCGTCCGCGGCTGTGCTGCTTGCCCTTGCGCTCTATGCCGTTGGCCCCGGGCGCGTGTGGCTCAAGATCGAGCGACATACGGTTCTGACAGACAAATCACTCATAGCGCGCGATACCTTCACCATTGCGCATTGGTCGGATGTGCACTTGGGGTCGATGACCAGCAAAGAGCGCGTGATGACCTGGGTGACCAAGTCCAATGCCCTGGGCGCCGACATGGTGGTGATCACAGGGGACGTGATCAGCAATGGCACACAGTTTCTGGGCGACATTGCAAGCAGCATGGGCGCGCTCAAAGCACCCATGGGCGTGTTCTTTGTCCCGGGCAACCATGACTACTTTGGAGCAGGCGAGCCCTTATTTCAGTTGCTGCGGGATCACGGGGTGCGTGTGCTCCGCAATGCATCGATCGAGCTCGAGGAAGGAGTTCGTATCGTAGGCGTCGACGATTCTTGGACGCGCAACGCTGACATCCCACGAGCCTTCGAGGATGCGCGCCCCGGTCGTGAGTTCGTGCTCTGTTTGGTGCACGATCCGGGCTTGGCCGAGGCATGTGCCGCCCAAGGCGCTGATCTCATCCTGTGCGGCCACACGCACGCGGGGCAGGTGGCCATTCCGTTTGCCTCGCGTCTCGCCAACTTGGGTCGGCTTGCCTATCGCTACGCTTATGGCATGTACCGCATCGGCCGTGCGACGCTCTACGTGCACCCAGGGATGGGCACCACCGGACCTCCGGTGCGTCTGGGCGTGCGGCCTACGGTATCGCTTCTCACGGTGGCGGCAAGCGCGCCGCGACAGGCGTAGTGTAACAGCGCTTTAATCGTAGCGTTCGCTGTGAATATGCTCGCGGGTGAGGCCCAAATTCTCTTTGCATACTGCACGCACCGCGGTGACCATCTTCTCTAGCCCGCAGATGTACACGTGCGCCTTGTCGTTGGCCCGGGCGCTGAGCTCGGCGTGCAACCGGGGCACGTGTGCTTGCACGTAGCCTCGAAGTCCCTCTTCAGAGCGCGATTGAGAAAGTGTGTAGAATACCTGCACATGGGAGTGCGCTGCCGCAAGCGCTTGTAGCTCCTGTGCATAAAGCCGGTCTTCTTCGCGGCGTACGCCGATAAGCAACACCATGGGGCTCTGGTGGCCTTGGTGAATGGCATCGAGCATCATGCTGTAAAGCGGCGTCAGGCCGGTACCTGTGGCGACAAATAGGCTGGGGTGATCACCCTTGCGCACAAAGAATCCCGCGGGCTCTGTGAACTCCAGTTCGGCACCCACATCAATGCTGTGCAAACTGCTTGAGCCCGTGCCGCCCGTGACATGCGTCACAGCCAGCTCGAAGTCGGGGCCAGTGCCAGGTGCGGAGGCGATCGAGTAGGCACGTTTGACGCTGCCCTCATGGGTGGGAATAAGCACCTGAACCCACTGGCCCGCTTGGAACTGCATCGGCGCAGCATCGATGCGGCGAAAACAGAAAGCACCGACGTTGGGCGTGACGGAACGACGCTGGGTGAGGATGGCGCGGAAGGTAGGCAAACTCATGATGAACCGAATGTCCGTGCTTACTACTACAAGCTGCTGGCGTAGCTGGTCGTATTTCCGCTACCTGATGGCCCGTGTCCGCCGTTCTGCACGTGCTCTTTCTGTTGGTTGTGTTGGCCTATGTTGCCGCAGCGGTGCTGAGCGTGCGCGCGCTCGATGTTGCACGCGGCTCAGAACGCGCGCTTGGCGTACGCATGTTGGCGGGCGCCGCGGCGCTTCAGCTGGCGGCGCTCGTGGTCGTCGGAGTTTGGCAAGGGCAAGAGGCACTTCAGGGTGCAGCCTTGGCCTTGGGCGTGTTTGCAGTGGTGTTGGCGGGTGGCTTTGCGGGTTTCGCGAGCCGCTATCGGGTGGAGGCCGCGGGCGTGCTCGTGGCACCGACGGCACTTGTGGCGGGCGTATTGTCCGCGGCGACCTCGCACGCTGTACCCGTAGTGAGTGGTCAGTTCTTGTGGGCCAAGCCTTTGCATGTGGTGACGGTCGCTACGGCGAGTGGCGCCATGGCCTTGGCGGCTGCGATGGCCTTTGTGTAC
Source organism: Myxococcales bacterium (assembly GCA_043778435.1). Classification (GTDB taxonomy): domain Bacteria; phylum Myxococcota_A; class Polyangia; order Polyangiales; family Polyangiaceae; genus JAAFHJ01. The sequence goes on from JAYWGD010000370.1 coordinate 4,575, forward strand.
CTCACGCAAGACGCCCGCCTAAAGCGTAAGGACACAAGCTTTTCGGTGCGCTCATTGGTGCCGTTGGCCGTGCTTGAGCGAACAGTTGCGATGCTGTGCTACACGGCATTCGGTTTCTATACCGTGGCCGTTTTGGCGGGTGCATTCATGCTGCGTGCGCGTGGGCTTGTGGGTGCCGACTTGCTCGGGCGCGCGGCCGCAGGGCTTGTGACTTGGCTCTTGTTTGGCGCTGTGGTGGGGCATCGATTGCTGCTTCGTGCACGCGGCAAGCGCGCCATGCGCGGCGTGGTGTTGGCCTTCGGGCTCGCCATGGCGTTGTATGCGGCCTACGCCTCGTTCGCCGCGCATGCGGTGGCCTCATGATCAGCGTGATTGGCATCTCTCACCACGGCTCCTCCGTGGCCCTGCGAGAGCGGTATGCTGTACCTAGCGATGCACAAAGCGCATTCCTCAAAAATGTGCAACATGCACTCAATGGTGCGGGCGTGGCGTTGCTTTCCACGTGCAATCGAGTCGAGGTTTACGTGCAAGAT
>JAYWGD010000371.1:0-1847 GCA_043778435.1 Myxococcales bacterium
TTGTCGAACACAAAGAGCACCCAGATGCGTTCCCAGCCGACCAAGTCCTCGAGCGCAAATTCGAACCCCTGCCCAGCATAGAGCTCGATGCGGCCAACCGTTCCTTCGGCCGCGCGCGGCTGGCGAGGCGCTTCCGCCTTGTCCAAGAACGGCGTACGCGCCACACCGATGGGCTCAAACATGTACATTGCACGCGGGGCTAGCATTGCAGAGGTCCCAGCGGCGTTACTTTTGCCCCTGGACCCATCAACCCCAAACCGGCTACACCGGCCCGTATTATGCCTTCCCCGGTTGTCGATCTCCGCGCCTCTGCAGGCGATCTCCCTCTTCCCGACGAAACGCTTTTGCGGATTCACGCGCTCATGCTCCACGGCCGCGTCCTCGAGGAGCGCCTCATCACGATGTACAAGCAAGGCGATGGCTACTTCTGGATCGGCGGCCCCGGCGAAGAGGCATTCAACGTGCCGCTTGGATTGCTTGTTGACAAGGGCCAAGGCCCCGCACACGACTACTTACACCTTCACTACCGAAGCGCTGCCACCTTGCTTGCGATGGGCGCTGACCCAGTGGCCGCACTTCGCCAAATGAAGAACACGGCCACCGACCCCTACTCGGGCGGCCGCAATTTTTCGAGCCACGCCAGCATTCGCAAATGGAACGTGGTGCCGATCTCCTCGCCCATCGAGGTCCAGTTCGCCATGGCGCCAGGCACCGCGATGGTGCAAAAGCGCGCAGGCGGACGCGGTATCACCATCGTGCAAGGCGGAGATGCCGGCACGGCCGAAGGCGAGTTTGCGTCGTGCCTTATCTGGAGCTCGCGCCCAGCAAATCCGCTGCCCGTTTTGATGATCGTGGTGAACAATCGCTTCGGAATTTCAACCCCCTTCGAGGAGCAGCACGGCGAAACCTTCATCGCCGATCGCGGCAAGGCATTCAACATGCCCACGGCCGTCATCGACGGCAACGACCCGGAAGTCACCTACGTGGCCATCCAAAAGGCGATGGAGTTTGTGCGCACCGAACGCCGCCCCTTCTTGCTTGAGGTGATGACGTCGCGCCTTTACGGCCACTCCTCCGCATCGGGCGCAAACTTTGTGGCGAAAGAAAACGACTGCTTGGTGCTGTTTGAGGGAAAGCTTGAGAGCCGCGGTCTTCTCACGCGCGAGCGCATGGACGCCATGCGTGCTGAATACACACAAGATCTGCTCGAGGCGTCGCAGCGCGTGCGCGTCGAGCCTGCGCCCGAAGGCTCCTCGATTTACAACTTTGTATTCGCCGACAAAAATCTGGTCGGAGGAGAGGTCTGATGGCCACCGTCGTACAAGCAATCCGAATGGCGCTGCATGTGGGCGAGACCCGCATGGGTGTCACCGACATTTTTGGCGAGGACGTGGGCCCGCCCCTGGGCGGGGCGTTTACGGCCACACAAGGCCTCAAGACCGCGTGGAACTCGCCGCTCGACGAGCGCGGCATTGTCGGCGCCGCGATAGGCATCGCGCTCGCAGGCGGCAAGCCCGTGGCCGAGATTCAATTCAGCGACTACATCTACAACACCATCGACTTGCTCAAGATGGCGGGCGGCATGCACTGGACGTCGTACGGCGACTGGAACTTGCCGATGGTGGTGATGACGCCGGTGGGGGCCGGCATTCGCGGCAGCATCTATCACTCGCATTCGTTCGATGCGACGGCGACGCATCTGCCTGGCTGGAAGGTCGTGATGCCCAGCAACCCGCTCGATGCTTACGGCCTCTTGCTCAGTGCCATCGCAGACCCAAACCCCGTGCTTTACCTGGCGCCCAAGGCCTTGTTGCGTCATCGCGCAGGCCCAGGCGAACAACTTCCGG